>JALVDG010000042.1 GCA_027009095.1 Thiotrichaceae bacterium | reverse complement strand
CACATCAGACGATGGGCCTAATACATCGAAATCAAAGTTCACTTCATCCATTGGGTATGGAATATATTGCTCAGCTTCTAAGATAATCTGAGCTTCCATTTCTCCCGCTGGTATTGAATCTGGCATCGTAATAACTTTACTAATTGCCATTGAGGAGGGAATACCAAGCGCACAATGCCGACTTTTGGTGCGACTATTTTTAAGAACCCTACGAATAGCTTCTCCAACAGGATCTGCTTCAATTATATCTCGTTCAAAAGCTGCACCTTCAGGAAGAGAGGCCACAGCATAACTGTCTACTCGATATTCACCATTTTTTCGGGAAAGCTCGATAAGTTTTACTGCCGAAGAGCTGATATCGATACCTAAAAGATTGCCTTTATTTTTACCAATGGAAAACATTGAATAAATCCCACCTTATTATTTTTATTATAATTATTTTTATGTACTACTTAAGCTCATTATAAATTAAGCCTGAATCCATGGCTTCAATGCGGATGACAGGTGGTTAAGATATTGGTTTAGCAGAGGATTTTTAAAAATCTTAAGCTTCACTCTTAAGTTAAGCAAGTATTTTTTAAACTCATAATGAATCAATAGCCTATTCACCGTACCGTAGTGAAGTCACTAATTCAGGTTAAGTAGAACTCTTGTTGTATGGTGCTATTAACGAGCCAAAAGACACAATCAAGCTAGTTATTTACTCGTTTATTTTTATCATAGCTACTTAATTTTTGCACAAAACATTCATATAAACTCAATAGCAACCAAATAGTATTTCATGTTGTTATTATGCAACAAAAAAACTGTTCAGAAGATGAACTATGATATTTTTACAAGATTTTTCTATTAATTATGATCATAAAACACACAAATCATGATTCGATAAAGATGCTCTATAAACAACACTTATTATTTAATTAATACTAACGAGCAATATTAAAATAGTCTAGACTCTATTTATCTATGGCTATACCGTATGACGAATGGTAAATATAATGTAACTACTCAGCTTGCACTCTATTTTGCCCAATTTCTATGTTAAAAGTGCTCATTTATGCTTATAAACTCCGCCCTTTTGCCTTGAACTCGAACAAAATAGAGCGCAATCTGAGCAGTTACCGGTTATGCTGAGTAGTTACAGTATAATAGTCCAGATCTAGCTCAAAATTGAGCACGCTTAAAGTTGATTTCGGGTATACTTCGGAGTCTTAGATAAACCATTAAATGGGGGATTAACATGCATGCTGTATAGCCTGTTATCCTCGTGCTAATAAAAACAACGATATATGCTAAAATTTTTTACTACATTATTTAAACGGATACTTGCCCCACTGATTATTATTCTTTCTCTAGGGGTAATTGCCGTTGCGGGATCTTATTTTTATTACACTCCTAAATTGCCCTCGGTCAATGAACTACGTAATACTCAACTCCAACTACCTATCAGGGTTTACAGTAAAAATGATAAATTAATTGCTGAATTCGGACGCTTTCGTCGCCGTCCTGTCAAAATTGATGATATTCCACAAACGATGATTAATGCCTTTATCGCAATAGAGGATGCTCGTTTTTATCAGCATCGAGGGGTAGATTTTAAAGGTATTATTCGTGCCGCAGTTTCTGCAATTAAAAACCGTAAGGTTAGCCAAGGCGCAAGTACAATTACTATGCAATTAGCTCGTAATTTTTTTCTAACATCTGAGCGCACAATCACACGAAAAATAAAAGAGATGTATCTTGCGGTAAAAATTGAAAAAGAACTCAGTAAAAAAGAAATATTAGAACTGTATCTTAACAAAATTTTTCTAGGAAAGCGTGCTTATGGTATTGGTTCTGCGGCAGAAATTTATTATGGAAAAAAGCTACACGAGCTAACTATTGCACAGATGGCAATGATAGCAGGTTTACCTAAAGCACCATCAAAATACAATCCTATTAATCGACCCAAGCGAGCAAAAGAACGCAGGGATTATATTTTAAAGAGGATGTATGAACAGCACTATATTAATCAAGCAGAATATTCACAAGGAATAAAAGCCCCCATTACAGCAAAGATTCATCACACAGAGCATCAAACTTATGCACCTTATATGGCAGAGATGGCGCGAACCTATGCTATTAAACACTATGGTGCTAATAATATTTATAAATTAGGGTTAAATATTTACACAACACTTGATAGTGATGAGCAAGATTTGGCAATCAATACCCTACAGAAACATCTCATTCAGTACTCACGACGACACGGTTATCGTGGAGCTGAAGATAAAATTGATTTAACTGAGTTTAATAATAAAAAATCTCAAATAAAAAAACTCAAAAGCTATAAAACTTACGCCAATATGTATCCCGCATTGGTTTTAGAATCAAATAAAAAGAAAGCTACCCTACTAACAAGTCAACAAGCTGAACCAATCACACTTAAATTATCTCAACTTTCTTGGGCTCGTTCTTATATTAATGAAAATAGGCGTGGCAAAAAGGTAAAAAGGGTTAATGATGTATTAAAATCTGGCGATATAGTTCGGGTAATGAAAAATAAAAAGGGTATATGGGAGCTAGTACAAACCCCACTTGTCACAGGAGCTTTAGTATCCCTTGATCCTAAAGATGGGGCTATCAGTGCAATAGTAGGAGGTTTAGATTTCACTTATAGTAAATTCAATCGTGCTATCCAAGCAAAACGCCAACCTGGTTCAAGCTTTAAACCCTTTATTTATAGTGCAGCACTTGCACAGGGCCTATCTCCAGCAAGTCTGATCGATGACGCCCCATTGGAGTTAAAAGGTAGCTCATGGGATCCGCAAAACTATGGTCATAAATTTGGTGGTTTGACACGTCTACGAGTCGCTTTAGCTAAATCTAAAAACCTTGTATCCATTCGTTTGTTGCAAAAAATAGGGCTAGAATATGCTATTGACTACGCAACTAAATTTGGTTTTAAGAAAAACACTCTTCCAAAAGATTTAACCTTAGCACTAGGAACAGGCTCTGCTACACCATTAGAAATGGCAACGGCTTATGCTTCTTTTGCGAATGGCGGATATAAAATAGATAATTATTTTATTCGTAAAATTGTAGATAAAAATAATACTGTACTCTATCAGGCAACCCCTAAAACAGCTTGCCCAAATTGCTCTGAAAATACAGCTACAAACAAGCTAACAAATCCTAAATTTGCAAAACGTATCATGAAACCTTACGTAAATTATCAAATTAACACCATGCTTCAAGATGTAGCACGAGTAGGAACAGCTGCACGCGCAGGTCGAATATTAAAACGTGGTGATATCGCAGGAAAGACAGGAACCACCAATGATCAAAAAGATGCTTGGTTTTGTGGCTTTACCCCCAAAAAAGTCACTATCGTTTGGATGGGATTTGACCAATTAAAACCACTAGGCGTACATGAAACTGCAAGCCAAGCAGCTTTACCTGTTTGGATTGACTTTATGAAAGTTGCACTCAAGGGAACTAAAGTAAGTAAGCTTAAACGTCCAAAAGGATTGATTAATGTAACCCTAGATGCTAAATCAGGCTTACAACCTACTCAAATAACCGTGAATACGATTACCGAAAGCCTAATCCCCGAACAAATACCAACAGAACAAGATCGCTTGGAATATATGCAGGCACTTGATGGTGAATTATTTGAAGAGCTAAATAAAAACTTGAAGATCGCATTAGAAAAAGCAACAACACCTCGACATAGAGAACGATTACTTCGAGAAGCAGAGCAACAAAGAGCAAATGTACTACGCCGTAGAAAAGCAAAAGAAAGAGAACTAATACGCCTGGGAAAACTGCCTAATTCAAGGTCTAATATTAATATGAATAATGATGCCCTGAATGTAAGAGAGCTAGAGTTACAAGGGGAAATGATTGAAATACCAGAGCAATTATTCTAATACAACAATCAGCCCAAATTCCTGAGCTCGTTCCATCAAACCAAGCTTGTGTTGATAGAAAATCGTTTTATCGTTGCCCAAACTCATGCACTGCATCAACAAGTACTTTTACATTTTCTGGATCTATATGCTGATGAATTCCGTGCCCTAAGTTAAATACATGACCACTGCCTTCTCCAAAATCAGAAATAATACTATTAACTTGTTGACGAACAGTGTCTGGCGAACCATATAAAACACAGGGATCCATATTACCCTGTAAAGCAACCTTATTACCCACCCGTTGTTTTGCTTCGGAGATATTTATTGTCCAGTCTAGCCCTAGTGCAGTACAACCTGTGTCTGCCATCGACTCTAACCATTGCCCACCACCTTTAGTAAATAGCGTTACAGGTACTTCTCTTCCCTCAGCTTCACGTTGTAAGCCTGAGATAATACGTTGCATATAATCAAGTGAAAATTCTTTATAAGTCTTTGGGGTTAATAATCCACCCCATGTATCAAAGATCATAACCGCTTGCGCTCCCGCTGCTATTTGAGCATTTAAATATAACGTTACACTATCAGCAAGTTTTTCAAGCAATAGATGCATAGATACAGGATCGTCATACATCATACCTTTAACACGAGCAAAGTCTTTGCTTGAACCACCTTCCACCATATAGGTAGCTAAGGTCCAAGGGCTTCCTGAAAAACCAATCAAGGGAACTCGTCCATTTAAATCACGTCGGATGGTTCTCACTGCATTCATTACATAGGATAATTCCTGCTCAGGATCAGGAATAGCAATCTTCTCAACATCTTTACGACTAGTAATTACTTTTTTGAAACGAGGACCTTCACCCTCTGCAAAATACAAACCTAAGCCCATCGCATCGGGAATGGTTAAAATATCTGAAAATAAAATTGCTGCATCAAGGTCATATCGTTCAAGTGGCTGTAAAGTTACTTCGCATGCTAAATCTGCATTCATGCACAAATCCATAAAACTTCCTGCTCTTGCCCGAGTCGCTTTATATTCTGGCAAATAACGACCAGCTTGTCGCATGACCCATACAGGCGTTGTATCTACAGGTTGCTTAAGTAATGCGCGAAGGAAACGATCGTTCTGTAACTCTACCATAAAGATGACACCCCAGTTTTAAATATAGAAAGACCTTTTATATAGGTCTTATTGAAATTGAGCAGCATAACCCATGCAAAAAATATATGCAGGGGCATTTGTATAATTTTGTTATAAAAAAAGGAAAGCTTTACTTCTAAAACTTTCCTTTCAA
>JALVDG010000041.1 GCA_027009095.1 Thiotrichaceae bacterium | reverse complement strand
CGAATCTTTTATCAATTTGATCTACCTTTCTCTGATATTTCATTAGCAAACTTTTGGCTTATTATTGTGATTGCGCTGGCTATACGGCGACTACCCTATGCTCTACGTGCCTGTGTTGCTGCATTACAGCAGGTATCTATCTCCTTAGAAGAAGCTTCCTCAAGTCTTGGAGCAAGAAAAATGAGTACCGTCAAGCGGATAATGATTCCTCTTATGACAGGGGGAATACTCGCGGGTTTTGTCACTAGCTTTGCGACGGCTGCTGTAGAGCTATCAGCCACCATTATGCTGGTATCCAGTGAGGCGGATGCCCCCATTGCTTATGGTATTTATGTCTTTATGCAGTCTGCCGCAGGTAGAGGCCCTGGTGCTGCTTTAGGTATTATTGCCGTACTTATTGTCGCTCTAGGTACTTATGTTTCCAATCGTATTATTCAAAATGCTAATCGCAAACATGCCATTACATCCGACCAACACTGAGAACTTTACTATGTCACAGAATAATCTACCCACTAGTGGAATCAGCATTAAAAACTTAGGACTTAGCTTTGGTACAACCGAGGTATTAAAAGGTGTTAATCTTGAAATAAAAGCGGGTGAAATGTTCTCCTTTCTAGGTCCATCAGGATCAGGAAAATCAACCTTGCTTCGAGCTATTGCAGGCTTTGGTCCTGAGCCAACAGGCGATATAAAGATAGGTGATGAAAGTGTACTCGGCTTACCTGCGTGGCAACGTAATGTTGGTATGGTCTTTCAAAGTTATGCTTTGTGGCCACATATGACGATAAGAAAAAATGTGGCTTTTGGTTTAGAAGAAAGAAAAGTTGCCAAAGCAGAAATTGATGAACGCGTCGATGAAGCATTAGATCTTGTTGGTTTAAAAGATCTTGCCGATAGAAGCCCAGGGCAGTTATCGGGAGGACAGCAACAACGCATCGCACTGGCACGAACGGTTGTTGTAAAACCTCGTGTATTATTATTAGACGAGCCTCTCTCTAACCTTGATGCTAATTTACGCGTACAAATGCGCCGTGATATTTTAGCCTTACAACGCAGATTAGGTTTAACCACTATCTTTGTCACCCACGATCAAGAAGAAGCAAATACTATTTCTGACCGTATGGCTGTCCTCGAAAGTGGCATTATTCAACAAATTGGTACGCCCGTAGAGCTTTACGATCAACCAGAAAATCGCTTTGTTGCTTCATTTTTAGGAACAGCCAATATTATCAAAGGGAAAATTAATAATGGGGAATTTTCTACTGAAAAAGGTCTTAAGCTAGCAGTTACAAGCCGTATTACAGGTTCTGTAAATTTAGTTTTACGCCCACAGTCTGTCGCTATTTATCCAGAAAAACCAAGCAATAAAAACGCGTCCGATTTTCATTATATTCTTGAAGGAAAAATAGAATATAGCGAGTTTTTAGGAGAGACAGTACGCTACTCCATCAATCTCTTAGGGCATAGCTTATTGTCAGATGAATCACATAAACGCGGGAGTAAAATACTACAAAATGGACAATCTGTATTTCTTGTTATACCTAAAGATCAGATTTTATTATTAAATAACTGATGTTACGCAATCACTCTTTAGAATATCAGTGAAGGTTTTCGTAGCCCTTTTTAGTTTAGGTTCTTTTGCTCTATTCCGCAAAGGGCTACGACTTACCTTCTTTTGCATCGCCAAAAGAAAGTAAGCAAAGAAAAGGGCTGTGCAATTACTCGCACAGCCCTTTTTTAGTCTTACATCTTAAAAAAGATTTAAGAGAATATACCTTTTAACGTAAAGAAGAATAATATCGATAAAAATGCCCCTGCTGGCAATGTAATTACCCAAGACATAAAAATATTACCTACGACACGCAAATCAATTGCTGCAATACCTCGTGCTAAACCAACCCCTAAAATAGCACCAACTAATACGTGTGTGGTTGAAACAGGTAGACCTGTATACGTTGCTAAGACAACAGTTGTTGCTGCTGCAATTTCAGCTGAAAAGCCACGACTAGGTGTTAACTCTGTAATATTTTTACCTACTGTTGCGATTACTTTATAACCTAAAGTAGCAAGCCCGATAACAATACCAATACCACCGACTAATAATACCCAACTAGGCATCGAAGACTTAGAGGCTAACTCACCACTATCGGCAATACTAATAACGGCTGCCATAGGACCAACTGCATTTGCAACATCATTTGAACCATGCGCAAATGCCATTGCAGATGCAGTAAAGATCATTAATATTGCAAATATTTTTTCGACATTAGCGTAATGAAAACGTTTCTCAGCACCCTTATCATATTTAATACGACGAATCAGCCAAATACCAATGAAAGCAATGATAATACCAATGATTGAAGCATAGACAAATTCCATTCCATCGTGAATATCTAAGCCTATATGTTTGAGACCTTTTTTAATGGTCACCAAAGCAATCATAAAGCCAACCATAAAGAGGTAAATAGGTCCATATTTTATGGAATTTTTCAGTGGATCTGATGTATTTATAACCAGTTTTTGAATACTGCTAAATACGGCAAAAGAAATGCTACCCGCTAGCAAAGGTGAAATAATCCAGCTAGCTACAATGCTACTCACTTTGTCCCAGCTAACTGCATCTGTACCAACACCAATAGCGGCAAACCCAATCACTGCACCAACAATACTGTGGGTTGTTGAAACAGGCCAGCCTTTAATACTGGCAATTAATAACCATGTACCAGCTGCTAATAAGGATGCCAGCATGCCCCATATAAGTAAGTCTACGTTACCTTGAAATGCATCTAAAGAGACGATGCCTTTGCGGATGGTATTAGTGACTTCGCCCCCTGCTAAATAAGCACCTGCAAACTCAAAAATGGCGGCGAGGATAACTGCTTGCTTGATGGTAATTGACTTAGAGCCAACTGATGTTGCCATTGCATTAGCAACATCATTAGCTCCAATACCCCATGCCATAAAAATACCAAAAACAGCAGCAAGGGTGATATAAACCATTGTTGTATTTGAAAAGAAATCCATTTTATTTACCCCTTACCTTGCTAGCATTAATTGCAATCGACTACCGACTTTTTCGGCATCATCAGCTACTCTTCCTACCCAATCAATTAGACGATAGATAAACATGACATCCGTTGCGCGCATATCATCTTCTAACTCATAGAGAATGCCTTTTAATTTATTTTGCATCCTGTCTGTTTCTGTTTCTATTTCGCTTAATTCAACAAGCATTTCTTCCACATGATCAGCTCCAATACCTCTAAACCCTGTTTCGACTAACTCATCTAGCGCATTAATAATATCAAGTGCTTTTCGCACCGTTTTAATACATTTATTGGAGTATTCTATAAATAAGCCTTGCATTTGCTCAGGTAATTGCATTTTTCGTCCAACAATTAAACGTGCAATGGACTTGCCTTGATTAGCGATCTGATCTTGCATAAGAAGTACATCTAAAAGATCACGACGATCAACGGGCATAAATAGCCCCTTAGGTAGATGATGGCGCAATTCTTTTTTCATAACATCAGCTTTATGCTCACCTTTTACTAATGCATCATGCGCTTCTTTAGTCTTCTCTTCATCAGCCGTATTCACCCCTTCAAACAGGGGCGTTAAATGCTTAATTGACATATAAACACAATACATATGTTCTTGTAATGGGCGTATGGGAGAACGCCCAAATAAGCCTGACATATAGTTCTTTGCAACCATGATAACTACTCACAATATAATAAAGGTTGCATATTTTAAGTGCTAAGAATAAACAGGTAAAGCGATATATCAATAATGATATTATGGAAATTATTCAGCTTAATGCTACCCCAAAAATATTGCTTAATATTAACTATATCGAAGGGTATCTGGTGATGAAGTAGTAAAATTATCCTGCTCGATGATATGGGTGTTTTTCGGTGATACTCCACGCACGATAGAGCTGTTCTGCGACAATAATACGAACTAAAGGATGAGGAAAAGTAAGATTAGAAAGAGACCAATGCTCATTCACTTTTGATAAAACTTCTGAGGTTAAACCGTCAGGACCACCTATTAATAACGCAATATCCTGCCCCGACATCATCCAATCTTCTAACCGTGTTGCGAGTTTTTCAGTTGTCCAGATAGATCCTCTTCCATCTAATGCAACGACTCTACAGTTATTGGGAATGGCATCTAAAAGTTTTTGAGTTTCTTTTTTTTGTATGTTTTCTACGTTGCTATTTTTATTTCTTTTTTCAGCCACGATTTCTTTTAAGATTAACTTACATTTTGTCGGCATACGATGTGCATACTCATCATAACCTTTGCTTACCCAAGCAGGCATTTTAGTACCAATAGCTAATAAATAAATACGCATGCTTTTTACCTGAGTACTAGAGAATTAACCTGTTTTAAACTAAGCATCGCCCTGCCAAAGTTTTTCTAGCTGATAGAATTCTCTTACATCAGGTAACATAATATGAATAACAAGATCACCTAAATCGACTAAAGCCCACTGACCTTCATTAACTCCTTCCATTCCTAATGGTTCTAAGCCAGCATTTTTAGCATTTGCATTAACAGAATGTGCTAATGATTTAACATGTCGAGTTGATGTTCCTGTTGCAAAAATCAATACATCGCTCATGGAAGATTTTCCTGTGACATCTATCACTAGAATATCTTCGGCTTTCATATCATCTAATGTTGTTTCACATAATTTGACTATTTTTTTTAATTCCATTCTATACTTGTCTTGGATTCGATAAAGTGTGGATTATATAATGTCTTGGATGATTTGTGTTTATTATTAATAAGCCGCAGCCTCATCGAACGCAGTCTTATGGAAATTTTGACAAAATTTCGGATAAGATCAAAGTTTCCCTAGTAGTAACTACTCAGCTTGCACTCTAATTTTGCCTGATTTATACGTTAAAAGTGCTCATTTATGCTTATAAACCCCGCCCTTTTGCCTTGAACTCGAACAAAATAGAGCGCAATCTGAGCAGTTACCCTTAACATTAGCCATTAGCGACTTAAAACAGCATGACGTTCAAGGTCTATAATATTACTTTGTTGCTCTTCTGGCTTTTCATCAGTATCACAAGTATGGCAATAAAGTTGATTTTCAGTAATATAATCAGCTACTTCAATTGGCATTAGGTAGCGAGCACTAAGCCCTTCTAAACGTTGCCGACGAATATCAGTTGCAGAAATTGCTAACTGCGTTACCTCCATAAATAATAATTTCCCTGCTGGGCTATTTTCT
>JALVDG010000040.1 GCA_027009095.1 Thiotrichaceae bacterium | reverse complement strand
GTAGTGTAAATTAGTAGTAATATGACGTCATAATTTTGGACTTCAAGTCTGCCTATAAAAAAGACCTATATTTAATAATAAGTCTTCATACAAAGTTTTGTTAAATTAATTTTTTCGGACTCGCTTTAACCCGTCTATAAAACATAACCATGAGTTCTTCCATCAAAGTCATTTCATTTAACAATCTCATTCAACACCAACAAAAACTAAGTAAATGTGTACGTTGTCCTGATATGATCCCACCTGTCATTATAGGCAATGCCACATCATCTGCTATTATGAGTGTTGGACAAGCACCTGGAGTACACGAAGGCAAAGTACAACGTCCTTTTGGGTGGACGGCGGGTAAAACATTATTTCAGTGGTTTGAGTCCATTGGTGTGAGTGAAGCACATTATCGCGAGCATGTTTATATGGCTGCGGTCTGTCGTTGCTTTCCTGGAAAAAATCCTAAAGGTGGTGGAGATCGAGTGCCTAATAAAGAGGAAATTGCTAACTGTTCTTATTGGCTACAACAAGAATACCAGCTTATCCAACCCAAACTATTAATTCCTATTGGACGCTTAGCCATGGAACAGTATCTTGAGTTTAAATTACTCACTGATATTGTTGGTAAACAACATGCTAAACCCTTATTAGGCGACCACCTTGTTGATATTATCCCTCTACCTCACCCTTCGGGGCTTTCAACATGGTATCGTAAGCCACCTGGTAAGAACTTATTGGATGATGCGTTGCAGCTTATTAAACACCACCCCACTTGGCATAACACCTTTCAATAACAGCATTTTTTGTAACCACTCAACTATTACCATGTCGCCTAATACCCAACTTCTGCAAAAAATAGATACGATTAAAGGTGTTGGACCTAAAATGTCGGCTCATTTGGCAAAACTGGGGTTAGAGAAAATTCAAGACTTACTGTTTCACTTGCCCTTACGTTATCAAGATAGAACACGTATTTATCCTATTGCTGATCTACGGCATGGACAAGAGGTTTTAATTGAAGGTAAGGTAGATCACTGCTCTATCTTATTTAAACAGCGGCGCATGATGGTCTGCCAGATTTCTGATGCGAGTGGCGGAGTCATTACACTCCGTTTTTTTCATTTTAGTAATGCACAAAAACTCAGTTTATCAAGAGGTACATTACTACGTTGTTTTGGTGAAATTTATCAGGGCTATAATAGCTTGGAGATTGTTCACCCTGAATATAAAATAATCAATAAAAATACACCATTGGCATTAGCAGATAGTCTAACGCCTACTTACCCTAGCACTAAAGGCTTGCAACAAAGGACATTGCGACGATTAACCACAGAAGCAATCCGCTATATTGATGGCTTAGATGAGGTATTTCCTGAGTCCCTACGTCGTCAATATAAATTAATGACACTGGCAGAGGCTCTGATTGCTTTACATCAACCCACACCTGAAAGTTCGGTAGAACAGTTACTCAGCACCAGCCACCCTGCGCAGCAACGGCTTATTTTTGAAGAGCTCACTGCCCATCATTTAAGTTTACGAAAATTCCGAGAGTACAGCCGCAAAATCAATGGCATTCCTCTTTTATCCAAAGATGTTCTCTATCAACAATTATTAGACTCTTTGCCGTTTCAATTAACGGGTGCACAGCAAAGAGTTATCACTGAATTAAAACATGATATGCAACAAGCATGGCCAATGAGCCGTTTAGTACAAGGTGATGTAGGTTCAGGCAAAACTTTAGTTGCAGCCGCCGCCGCGCTTACTGCGATTGAAGCAGGCTATCAAGTGGCATTAATGGTACCAACAGAAATTCTTGCCGAGCAGCATCTAAAGAGTTTTTCAGAATGGTTCGAGCCATTAGGCTTACGTGTGAGTTTATTATCAGGACGACAAAAAGCAGCAGAGCGGCGGGATAATATCGAAAATATAGCCTTAGGTTTAAGTAATTTAGTTATAGGTACACATGCTTTATTTCAAGACGCCGTTACCTTCAAACAACTCGGCTTATTAATTATTGATGAACAGCATCGTTTTGGTGTACATCAACGTTTAGCCTTACGCGAAAAAGGCAAACAAGGTGACTTATATCCTCACCAACTCGTCATGACCGCAACCCCTATACCACGCACACTAGCAATGACAGCCTATGCAGATATGGACTATTCCGTTATAGATGAGCTACCTCCTGGACGTACGCCCATTAAGACAGTAGTCATTCAAAATACCCGACGTGATGATATTGTGCAGCGTATTGATGCTGTTTGCCAACAGGGTGCACAAGTGTATTGGGTTTGTACCCTAATTGAAGAATCT
Source organism: Thiotrichaceae bacterium (assembly GCA_027009095.1). Classification (GTDB taxonomy): domain Bacteria; phylum Pseudomonadota; class Gammaproteobacteria; order Thiotrichales; family Thiotrichaceae; genus JAGLBW01. The sequence goes on along the minus strand of JALVDG010000040.1, from coordinate 2,987 downwards.
GATGCTTTACAATGCCAAAATGCCGAAGAAACCTTAGCCTTATTACAAGAAGCCTTACCTAAACTCAATATTGGTTTAGTACACGGACGCATGAGTGCCCTTGAAAAGGAATCTACCATGCAATCTTTTAAACAGGGAGACTTACACTTACTGGTCGCAACAACTGTTATAGAAGTGGGGGTAGATGTACCAAATGCCTCGCTAATGATTATTGAGAATGCAGAACGATTAGGGCTAGCACAATTACATCAGCTACGTGGACGAGTGGGTCGTGGTACAGCCGCGAGTAGTTGTGTACTGATGTATCAATCCCCTCTTTCTCAAATTGCTAGAAAACGCTTAAATGCTTTGCGTAATAGTAATGATGGCTTTGAGATAGCACGCATTGACTTAGAAATTCGTGGTCCTGGTGAAGTTTTTGGAACACGACAAACAGGTGAATTGCAGTTTCGTATTGCTGATTTACTACGTGACCAACAGCTATTGCCTAGCATACAGAATGCCTCTGAAGTCATCATCAAAAAGTATCCCGAAAAAATTCAACCCCTCATTGACCGATGGATAAAGACAGCTGAAGACTATGTTCATGCATAGATTAGATGATAGAAACATTTAGCGACATAAAATAGTAAATTTATTTATTTTAAGACAAAACAATACTTATAATTTTTTCTGATAGACAATAAAGATATTATTATTTATCCTATAAGTAGTATATAAATACTACGGAGTGTTCTCAATTATCCACTTTGCTCTATTACATCAACCAATATGAAATTTTTAATGACACACTTTGTACTGGTTAATGTACTAGCAATTTATTTGGGCTTCTCTCCCCCCCTAAAATACCCTCCATTAAAAAGGTAAATATTATGGCAAATGGACGATCCTGTTGTTGTGCTGGTCTATCCAAAGGCTGGTGGTGGCTACTGACTCTTCTCGGTTTACCCTTTCTTTATTTTCTAATGCTTTCCTCTAAATGGACCCCCATTGAAAAAGATATTCAATCTCGAACCCAACAACAACTTACAGCTAATAATGCTGACTGGGCAAGCGTTGAAATCGAAAAACGGGGACGCGATGTGTTGCTAACAGGAACTACGACTTCTGATGAAGCGCGAGATCAAGCAGTACAAACTGCATTAGGCGTTCCTGGTGTGCGTATTGTAGAGGATAACATTACAATTAAATCTCTCTCCTTACCTTCACTTCAAGCCCACTTTGAAAATGGTAAATATATCCTTGAAGGGACTTTATCATCACAAAAAGAAGTCGATGATCTTATTAAAGCACTTAACGATAAAGTAGGTGCTGATAAAATTATTAATAAACTAACCGTTGGCGAAGGCTATGCAAACAAGGGAGGTGTATTAACAATTTCAGGAATGCGAATAAGCCAAGATGCTATTGATGAAGACAGCTCTGCCTTTGAAAAAATTGCATCTGCTTTAGGTTTAAGCTTAACAAACAACCTTTCTTTAGATAATGATGCTATTGCCGCCGCAGAAGTACTAGCTAAAAAGCAAGCTGAAGAAAAAGCAGCAGCTGAAGCTCTGGCTAAAAAACAGGCTGAAGAAAAAGCAGCAGCTGAAGCGCTAGCTAAAAAGGCAGAAGAGGAAAAAGCTGCGGCTGAAGAACAGGCTAGAGCAGAACGCATGACCGCAGCTAAAGACGATATCAATGCATGTCAAACCAAGCTTACTAGCATAATGACTGGAAAGACCATTCTCTTTGAAACCAATAAAGCCAATATTAAAAGCAGTAGCTTCCCCCTACTCAAAGAGCTAATTGTTGTTATCACTGAATGTCACAGTAAAGTACCTGATAGTAAAATTCTCATCAGTGGACATACCGACAGTAGAGGTAGTGATGCCTATAACTTAGCACTAAGCCAACGTAGAGCAGATGCTGTTAAAGCATACTTAGTCAATGCTGGTGTTGATCAATCAATAATTACATCAACAGGTTTTGGTGAAACACAGCCTATTGCATCAAATGATGACGCTGCTGGTCGAGCAAAAAATCGTAGAATTACCTTCTCCATTCGATAATTATACTGCATATTATAGTATTAAAAGCCTTTTAACTTTTAGTAAGAGGCTTTTTAACAAGAGGTTTCCTATCATGTCATACCTATTTTCACAGCTCTCTTTCTGGCTCTTATTATTTTTCCTATTTGGCTTACTAATGGGTCTATTTTCCAATACAAATAAGGGGGAATAAATATGTTTTTCTTTATATTACAAACAATATTTTTAGCACTACTCGCCTTTCTAATTGGCTACTTATTAGGACGCATTCTTAAGAAATTCTTCTGTAAAAAGAATGACGCGGTAAACTCCACTAGTACAAGCTACACTCAAACCAGTTCAGCAAAAACAGATACCCAAAATAGTGTTTCCAAATTCAGCAAATCAGCCACAACTGCCGTAGCAGCAGGTGCTGGAGCGGCGGCAGTTGCACAAATCTTATCTGACAAAGAAGATGCTCTATCTTATTCGCCTAATGATGATACCGATAAAAAAGCCACTGATATTAATAATGAAGCAACCAAGCTACAAAATACCGCAAAAGAAAGTGTTAGCAAATTAAGTGACGAACTAGATAGTACGGTTAAAGCAAAAGTTAGTGCTGATAATTCCGATAGTGATACATTACTCGACACAGCAGGAACAGCCACCAATGTATCTACTGAAGTACTTAGCGATAACAATGATACAAAAATATCTACTGATGAAGGTGATATTGAAGATAAAGTAACTGAAATTGAAGACTCTGAAGCAGCAGAAGCCGCTAAAGATATCGATACAATAGAAATACCCATTGGTCAGCTTGAAGAGCAGATCACTTCTGTTACAGAAGAAGCAACGAATAGTGATGCTTTAGAAAATACTATCGATACTGTCAAAGATGAGGTAACGGATGAACTTGAAAGTATAAACGATAGTAAAGATGATAGCTCTGCCCTCGATATAGCCAAAACAGCC
>JALVDG010000039.1 GCA_027009095.1 Thiotrichaceae bacterium | reverse complement strand
CTCATCAATCGATACCTTTACTTCTGCTCTAACAGTAGCTGCAATTTTTTTTCCGTCAATAAGTTTAGCCGTCATAATGTTGTGTATATTCCATGAATGCAAATTGATTTTTCAGGGTCGTCTTGTAAAGAATTAAAAACTTGTTGGAGTACTAGGGTGGGTACTTTAGGATAAAAGATAGTTTAGTTATAGTCTTTAATTTAAAATCTATACACTAATAACATAAAATAAAAAGCAACTACTCAGCTTGAACTCTATAATTGCCCGATTTCTGCGTTAAAAGTGCTTATTTATACTGATAAACCCCACCCTTTTGCCTTGAGTTCGAGCAAAATAGAGTACAATCTGAGCAGTTGCTGATTATACTGAGTAGTTACAGTAAAAAAATCTATAAAAATATATGTTTTGGGTTGACGCGATGTTTATTGGTGCGTATCATTCGCGCTCCTTTGATGGTTGCTTGAAATTAGTTTGGTGATCATGAATGGAGTATGTCGGGATATAGCGCAGTCTGGTAGCGCGCCTGCTTTGGGTGCAGGATGTCGGGAGTTCGAATCTCTCTATCCCGACCATTTTTATAGCGGTTGCAAGCGGTATTAATCGAATTATAGCAATGCGCTTGTAGCTCAGTTGGATAGAGCAACGGCCTTCTAAGCCGTGGGTCGCAGGTTCGACTCCTGCCAAGCGTGCCATGCTAGTTTGGTTTGTGCTAAAAAATGAAGTGTTGTACAAAATAAATAATTTTTATGGTGGGTGTAGCTCAGTTGGTAGAGCCCCGGATTGTGATTCCGGTCGTCGTGGGTTCAAGTCCCATCATCCACCCCAGACATATTAGATATAAAAATTCTCTAGTAGTTTCCACAGAATTTCATATCTTTTAGTGAGGATTGTACACAAGCAGTTCTTTGCGATGTATAATCATGCGGTCAGTTCATAAAGGGTTATGAGCTTAGTTTAGTTTTTAAGAAATGCGAAAGTGGCGGAATTGGTAGACGCGCTGGTTTTAGGTACCAGTATCGTAAGATGTGAGAGTTCGAGTCTCTCCTTTCGCACCATCTTAAAAAGATACCGCCCTTCCTTTTTTGAATACCATACTTAAATATTAATTTTTTTAGAGGTTTACTGTATTCCTATTTAATAGGCGGTAAATGGTGAGGTTTTTTTGCATGCAAGTTTCTGTTGAGTCTACAGGTGATATCGGACGTAAAATGAATGTTTCAGTTCCTGCCGAACGTATCGATGGGGAAGTTGAAAAACGTTTGAAAGGCATGTGTAGTCGCGTAAGAATTGATGGCTTTCGACCAGGAAAGGTACCACTTAGTGTTGTAAGTCAGCAGTATGGTGATTCTGTATATCAAGAAGTGGTTGGTGATATATTTCAGTCAACATTTTATGAAGCAGTAGATGCTGAAGATTTACGTGTTGCTGGTTTGCCTAGTATAGATGCAGAGGTTTTAGAGCCGGGAAAAGACCTAGAGTATGTAGCGACGTTTGAAGTTTATCCTTCCTTTGAGATTGCAGATGTCAGCGAATTAGAAATAAGCAGAGCAAAAGTTAAGATAAAGGATGCTGACGTTGATCAAATGATAGAGACCTTACGCGAGCAACAAAAAGAATGGACAGATGTAGAGCGTGCAGCACAAGAAGGCGATCAAGTTACTGTCGATTTTGAAGGAACACTTGATGGCGAAGTGTTTGAAGGCGGGTCTGCTAAAGACTTCACCGTTGAGTTAGGTTCTGGTCGTATGCTAAAAGACTTTGATGAGGGTCTTGTTGGTATGACAGTTGATTCTGAAAAAACAATTGATGTAACTTTCCCAGATGATTACCCTGCGGAAAACCTCAAAGGAAAGACGGCTCAGTTTGAATTAAAGGTAACATCAGTCAAAGCACCATCATTACCAGAAGTGGACGAAGAGTTTATCAAAAAATTTGGTATTGAAGACGGTGATAAAGAAAGCTTTAAAGCAGAAATTAAGTCAAATATGGAGCGTGAGATTGAGCAGAATATCAAGGCACGTTTAAAGCAGTCAGTAATGGATGGATTGCACGATCTTCATGATATTGAAATTCCTGAGTCCCTAGTGGCAGAAGAAATAAAGCATGTTCGTAACGAAATGTTTGGTAATACAGGTACAGATATTTCAACCTTACCTGATGAGTTATTTAAGGAGCAGGCTAGTCGCCGTGTGAAACTTGGACTCATAGTGGGTGAAATTATAACAAGCAATGGTATGAAAAAAGATCAGAAAAAAGTTGATGAAATGCTAGAAAGTATGGCTTCAACCTACGAAGATCCACAAGCATTAATTGAATACTACAAAACAAACGAACAAGCGATGCAAACAGTTGAAGCTGCGGTCATGGAAGAAATGATTGTAGATTGGGTTTTAGAAAAAGCTAAAGTTACTGATAACGAAATGAGCTTTTCTGAATTAATGAATCCAGAAATTGAAAAAGAAGAAGACGTAGCTTAATCGTTTCTTTTTTTGAATATTAAAGCTAAAAAATAAGCTATACAAAGAATTAAGGAACGTGACAATGTTAGAAAATAATTTAAAAAATAAGGCGTTAGGTTTGATTCCTATGGTTGTTGAGCAAACTTCCAGGGGAGAGCGCTCATATGATATCTATTCGCGTTTACTAAAAGAGCGGGTGATTTTTGTTGTTGGCGCAATTGAAGACCATATGGCTAATTTAATTGTTGCACAGTTGTTATTTTTAGAGTCTGAAAATCCAGAGAAAGATATTCATTTGTATATTAACTCACCAGGTGGAGTAGTTACGGCAGGAATGGGGGTTTACGATACAATGCAATTTATCAAGCCTGACGTAAGCACTTTATGTATTGGTCAAGCAGCAAGTATGGGTGCAGTTTTATTAGCTGGAGGAGCAGAAGGTAAACGTTTTGCTCTTCCTCACTCCCGAGTGATGATTCATCAGCCATTGGGTGGTTATCAAGGTCAGGCGACAGATATTGAAATACATGCTAAAGAAATTCTTAAGATTCGTGAAGAATTAAATAAAGTTCTTGCCAAGCATAGTGGTCAAACATTAAAGAAAATAGCTAAAGATACAGAGCGTGATAATTTTATGACCGCTGTAGAGGCGCAGAAATATGGTTTAATTGATGAGGTTTTAGATAAAAGATAGTTTAATTATATCTTTAAAATTTTTGGAAATGGTCTGCTAGTCAGACCATTTTTTTTGTATATTAATGTCCTGTTTTTATCTCTGTGAACTGTACATTTAAATTGATTCGGTTAGACTGGAGACAATAATTAAATATGATAGTTGGCTTGCGATTCTATTAATTAATGAATGGGATTTAGTACTCCAACCACGTTATATTGTATAAAATGATTAAAATAGAGGTACTCTAGTAATGAGTGATGACAAAAAAGGCGATCAAGATAATGGCAAATTATTATATTGTTCATTTTGTGGGAAAAGTCAGCATGAAGTGAGAAAATTAATTGCTGGTCCTTCTGTTTTTGTCTGTGATGAGTGTGTTGATCTTTGTAATGATATTATTCGTGAAGAGTTAGAAGATAAAAAAGAAGAGGGCTCAAGCAAACTTCCGACTCCCCGTGAAATAACAGCCCTGCTTGATGATTATGTTATTTCTCAAAATGCGGCGAAGAAAGTATTGTCAGTTGCTGTTTATAATCACTATAAGCGAATGGAAAGTAATAATAGTTTTGATGATGAAGTAGAGCTTTCTAAGAGTAATATTCTTCTTATTGGACCAACAGGTAGTGGTAAAACCTTATTGGCTGAAACATTAGCTCGTACTTTAGATGTACCTTTTACAATGGCTGATGCAACGACATTGACAGAAGCGGGCTATGTTGGTGAGGATGTTGAAAATATAATTCAAAAATTATTGCAGAAATGTGACTACGATGTTGATAAGGCTGAGACTGGTATTGTCTATATCGATGAAATAGATAAAATTTCCCGTAAATCGGATAATCCGTCTATTACCCGTGATGTTTCTGGAGAGGGTGTTCAGCAAGCCTTATTAAAGCTTATAGAGGGAACTATCGCCTCCGTACCTCCTCAAGGTGGGCGTAAACATCCTCAGCAAGAATTTTTACAAGTTAATACAAAAAATATACTCTTTATTTGTGGTGGTGCTTTTTCAGGTTTAGATAAAGTGGTACTTAATCGAACACTTAAAAGTAGTATTGGCTTTGGTGCAGATGTTAAAAAGCCTGATGATGGAAAGAGCTTTGGTGAAGTCATTAAGAATGTTGAAGCTGAAGACCTAGTTCGCTATGGTCTAATTCCTGAATTTATCGGGCGTTTACCTGTTGTCGCTACGTTGGAAGAATTAGATGCCAAAGCCTTGGTTCGTATATTAACGGAGCCAAAAAATGCGCTGACTAAGCAATATAGTAAATTATTTGAGATGGAAGGTGTAGAGTTGGACTTTCGTGATGAAGCGTTAACAGGTATTGCAGAGAAAGCAATGGAACGTAATACGGGGGCTCGTGGTTTGCGTACTATTATGGAAAAAATACTTCTTGATACAATGTATGATTTACCCTCTTTAGAGGGTATTAGCAAAGTAGTTATTGATGAAGGGGTTATTAAAGGGGATTCAAAACCTTATTTAATTTATGAGAATAAAGATGTAGAGTCTATTAAAAAAGCAGCAAGTAATTGATTTTGTTTTAAGCTCTTTTATAACTACTCAGCTTGAACTCTGTTTTGCCCGATTTCTGCGTTAAAAGTGCTCATTATACTGATAGACTCCGCCCTTTTGCCTTGAACTCGAACAAAATAGAATGCAATCCGAGCAGTTACGCTCTTTCTTTGGAAAGAGTAAATTTCTAATATTGATATTACTACTTTAATAGTAATTCTTAAATAGTGTTGTAAATACCTTTATTCTCATTATAAAAATAGTAGGGGTATTCGCCTTTCTTTTAATCTGAATTCGTGACTTCAATACGGATAATAGGGGGGGTAAGATATTGGTTTAGAAGCGGGTATTTTTAATATTCTTGATGAATCAATAGCTTATTCACTGTGACATAATGAAGTCATGGATTCAGGTTTAAGTTACAATAGTTTTTTTAATCTTTTTATAAATTAAATAGTACGGCAAGTTAACCGTAAATGTTGAGTTTTGTCGTTTTATCCCAATCCTATAGAAAGCTTTTTATCCGTTATTGTGTTTTTCTAAATTCACTCTTTTTGTGAAATACGGATATATTAAATTTCCTAAACTGAGGTTTGTATGCCTGAGACTAATATTGTCAATAATATTCCTGTTTTAACGCTGCGTGATGTGGTTGTTTATCCTTATATGGTCATTCCTCTTTTTGTGGGGAGAGAGAAATCTATTAAAGCACTTGATGTAGCAATGGAAAGTGATAAGCAAATATTGCTGGTTGCACAGAAAAATGCAGAAGTTGATGACCCAAGTGTAGATGATGTTTACTCTGTTGCAACGCTGGCAACTATCTTACAGCTTCTTAAGCTACCAGATGGTACTTTAAAAGTATTAGTTGAAGGAATAGAACGTACATCTATTATAAAAATATCGGATGACAATGGTTATCTAGCAGCAGATATAAAAAATATTTTTTCTACCGAAAAAGTGGAAGAACGCAAAGTAGAGCTACTTAGTAAAATGCTGATTGGGCAATTTAATAAGTATGTAAAATTAAATAAGAAAATACCAACGGAAGTATTATCCTCATTATCAGGTGTTGATGAGCCTGAAAGATTAGCAGACACCATTGCTTCTCATCTCAATCTTAAAGTTGCAAAAAAACAAGAGCTTCTTGAAATCATTAGTATAACTCAGCGTCTAGACAAGTTAATAGAGCTTGTCGATAGTGAAATCGATTTGCTACAAGTGGAAAAACGGATTCGTGGGCGAGTTAAACAACAGATGGAAAAAAGCCAGCGCGAATACTATTTGAATGAGCAAATGAAAGCGATTCAAAAAGAGTTAGGTGATATGGATGAGGTACCTAACGAATTGGATGAGTTGGAAGCAAAAATTAAAAAAGTTGGTATGCCAAAAGAGGCAAAAGAAAAGGCTACATCTGAGCTTAATAAGTTAAAAATGATGTCGCCAATGTCGGCTGAAGCAACGGTAGTACGCAATTATATTGACTGGATGGTAGGTCTGCCTTGGAAGAAAAAATCACGGATTATTTCTGATTTAGGAAAAGCTCAGAATATATTAGATGATGATCACTATGGCTTAGATAAAGTAAAGGAACGTATTGTTGAGTATTTAGCAGTTCAACAGCGTGTGAAAAAATTAAAAGGACCTATTTTATGTTTAGTCGGACCTCCAGGTGTCGGTAAAACATCATTAGGTCGCTCTATCGCAAGAGCAACTGGACGAAAATACACTAGAATGGCGTTAGGTGGTGTGCGTGATGAAGCTGAAATTCGAGGTCATCGCCGTACTTATATTGGAGCACTACCTGGAAAAATCATCCAAAACTTATCTCGTATTGGCACAAAAAATCCACTATTTTTATTGGATGAAATCGATAAAATGGCTGCTGATTTTCGTGGGGATCCATCATCTGCATTATTAGAAGTCTTAGACCCTGAACAAAATCATACCTTTGCGGATCATTATCTTGAGGTTGATTTTGATTTATCTGATGTGATGTTTGTCGCGACATCAAATAGTATGAATATTCCTGGTCCTTTGCTTGATCGAATGGAAGTCATTAATATTCCTGGCTATACAGAAGATGAAAAGTTAAATATTGCTAAAAATTACTTAATGCCAAAGCAGTTTAAAGCAAACGGTATAAAGAAGGGTGAATTGACTATTAGTGATAGTGCAATATTGGCGATCATTCGCCATTATACGCGTGAAGCTGGTGTTAGAAATTTAGATCGAGAAATATCAAAAATTTGTCGAAAGACAATAAAGGGACACTTATTAAAGAAGAAAAAGAAGTCAGCGGTGAGTGCTAGAAATATTGAAAAATATCTTGGCATTCAGCGTTTTGATTTTGGACGTGCAGATAAAGAAAACCAAATAGGACAGGTAACAGGTTTAGCTTGGACATCGGTTGGAGGGGAGTTATTAACAATTGAAAGCGTCGTTCTTCCTGGAAATGGCGGTATTAAGAGTACAGGTAGTCTTGGTAAGGTCATGCAAGAGTCAATTCAGGCTGCTGAAACTGTTGTTAAGAGTCGTGCACTTCAGTTAGGACTTTCTTCTAAGTTCCTAAAGAAAAATAGTGTTCACATACACGTTCCGGAAGGAGCTACTCCTAAAGATGGACCAAGTGCTGGGATAGGGATGGCAACGGCTATTGTCTCAGCAATGACTCGTATTCCTGTTAGGGCAGAGGTTGCAATGACAGGTGAGATTACGCTTCGTGGAGAGGTTTTGCCAATAGGTGGTTTGAAGGAAAAGTTATTAGCAGCCCATAGAGGTGGTATAACGGTTGTATTAATTCCTGCCGACAATAAAAAAGACTTAATTGAAATCCCGGATAATATTAAAAAAGGTTTAGAGATAAAGCCTGTCAAATGGTTTGATGAGGTTCTTGAGTTAGCGCTAGAGTCATTACCTATCCCTATAAAAGGGGATGGTGAAAGCGTTTCTGATGTAGAGTCTCATGAGACTAAATCTACCGATGATGGAGCCGATGCCGCTCTTGCGCATTAATTTTTGAGAAAGATTTATATAAATCAGTAAATTAAATTCATTAATGCCTTGATTGAAGCCTAGCTATTTATTAAAGTACAGCACACTTTGGATGAATTTGGTATAAACCATTAATACTAGGCTTTTAGTATTAGCCTTTATTGCAGATAAGTTGAAATGCCTTATTTGTCGCATTATCTTTTATTTGTTAGTATGAAAGATAAAGTTTTTAGTGCTTATCCCAAATGATAAGTATCACTTAACCACTACCTACCTAATATACTAGAAGGACAGGATATATATGAATAAGTCAGAATTAGTACAAGCAATGGCTGAAAAATCAGGCTTAACAAAAGCTGATGCAGAACGTGCCTATAAAAGTTTTGTTGAAGTTGTTACAGAAGCCTTGGAGAGTGGCGATCAAGTGACGCTTATCGGTTTTGGAACATTCTTAGTTCGTGATCGTAGTGCGCGTACAGGACGTAATCCACGTACTGGAGAAGCAATTCAAATTAAAGCATCAAAAAATCCTGCATTTAAGGCTGGTAAAGCATTAAAAGATGCCGTAAACTAGCGCGCTCTCAGGTTGAGGGGTGATTAGCTCAGTTGGTAGAGCCCCGCCCTTACAAGGCGGTTGTCGGGAGTTCAAGTCTCTCATCACCCACCATTTCGGAGCGGTAGTTCAGTTGGTTAGAATACCGGCCTGTCACGCCGGGGGTCGCGGGTTCGAGTCCCGTCCGCTCCGCCATATTGTTAAAGGATGCCTAGGCATCCTTTTTTTATGTTTATTTTTTAGTTACTGATTATACTGAGTAGTTACATTTTTATAGATTGTGGAGTGTTAAACAATGAGCATGACCATACTTGTTTTTTTGCATGGAAAGCCCAGCTATATTAATGTATCATCCCACATCGATTATTGTCACATGGGGTTGTGTCAATATTTATAAAAAAAATAAGTTAGGTGTTGAATCATTCTTCTTGCTTATATCCCTTTATCTGAAAATTAATTTCTATTCTTTTAGATGCCTTAAATTAGTACGAGAGATTTAATATTTAACTATTCGTAAAGAATATTCTTTTCGCGGCTGAATATTCAGCAATCCAATATATATCACGAGATAATCAAGAAACCATGCTTCAAAATATACATGATAAAGCTAAAGGCTGGCTTGCGTACACAATTGTTTTCTTAATAAGTATTCCATTTGCTCTTTTTGGAATAAATTCTTATTTAGGAGGTGGGGATAAGCTGATTGCGGCAACCGTTAATGGGGAAGAAATCCCTTTTTCAGAAGTCAAAAATGAATTATTACAGCAAAAACAACGATTAGTGGCTATGTTTCAAGGAAAATTACCCGCAGGTTTTGATGACAAAACGCTTAAGTCACAAGTATTAGAAGGACTTATTAATCAAGAACTGTTACGTCAAGAGGCAGAAAATAATGGTTATCTGGCGAGTGATGCGGAAGTGTTTTCGGTTATTTCTAATACACCTGCCTTTCAAAAGGACGGTGTTTTTGATCGAAAAATCTATGAGCAATTATTGACCTCAAATCGCCGTAATAAAGCAAGTTATGAGTCAGCGTTGCGTAAAGATATTTCTAATAAGCAATTGTCGGAGGGTATAAAGAAAACTAGTTTTCTTCCCACTGTTCAAGTAGCTAAATACCAAGCCTTGTTAAATCAAAAGCGTGATTTTGAAACTTATACTTTAAAGGTCGATGACTTTAAAGAAGGGGTCGAAATAACAGATGATGAAGTTAAGGCTTACTATGATTCCCATTCTAATGAATTTATGACTCAAGAAAAAGTTAAGATTAATTATGTACGATTGAAAGTTGATGATCTTTTAGATGATGTTGTTGTAACTCCTGACTCATTACAATCATATTTTGATGAAAATGCAGCTCGATATGCAGAGCCAGAGCAGAGAAAAGTATCTCATATTTTAATTAAAGCGGGAGGAGATGAAGAGAAGGCTAAAAAGCAAGCAGAAGCATTTTATAATGATATTTCATCAGGAAAAGTTACCTTTGAAAGTGTTGCAAGCAATAACTCAGAGGATAAAGAAGCGGCAAAAAAAGCAGGTGATATGGGATTTTTTGCAAGGGGGGATCGTGGCGGTGTTTTTGATGATATTGTCTTTTCATTAGAAAAGGGTCAAATTTCAAAACCAGTAAAAACATATTTAGGTTATGAAATTATCAAAGTATCAGAAATTAAAGCAGAAATACAAAAAAGCTTAGAGGAAGTAAAATCATCAGTCGAAAAGGATTATCGTCGAGAGGAGGTTGATAAAATATTTCAAGATCATCTTGAAAAGCTACAAACTCTTGCTTTTGAAAATGATAGTAGCCTTGATCCTGCAGCTCAAGCTGTTGGCTTAGAGGTAAAGACAAGTGATTGGTTTACACGTACTGGCGGAAAAGACTTTACTGCTATTCCTAAAATATTAGCTGAGTCGTTTTCTAATGCGGTACTTAACGAAGGTAAGAACTCTCCATTAATAGAGATATCAGATACAGATGTTGCCGTTATCCGCTTAAACTCTAAGGAGAGTGCTAGGTTAAAGCCTATGGCTGAGGTAAGTGAGCAAATAAAAAAATCTATCATAGATACTAAAGCTCGAAAACTTGTTAATAATAAAGGAGAGGCTTTATTAGCTAAGCTAAAAACGACTGGAAATTGGTCTGCATTATCTGATATTGGAGTCACTCCTGATGCAGTTGAAACGTTTAAAGCGGTTGATCGGAAGGCTACTAAGCCGTCTGTAGATGTCGTTAGAAAAGTGTTTGCTATAAATATCCCAAAGAGCAATGTTCCAGAGTTCTCAAATACTATCCTTCCTATTGGAGATTATGTACTAATAGCCTTAAAATCTGTAACAGATGGCGATATCAAGGCAGATGATACGGCTAAAGATTCCTTTGTAAATGCTCTGGCCACACGTGAATATAGTGCCGTAATCAAAGCGTTACGAGAAGAAGCAGATATTGTTATATTCCCTGAAAAAGAAGAAAATTAAATTGTGTACCATTTTCTTTAAGTTTGTAAATAGAATTAATCCAACTAAATTTTATTAGTTGAATGTTTGTAATTACTCAGCTTGAACTCTATTTTGCCCGATTTCTACGTTAAAAGTGCTCATTTATACTGATAAACTCCCGCCCTTTTGCCTTGAGCTGGAACAAAATAGAGCGCAATTTGAGCAGTTACCGAATAAATATACTGAGTAGTTACACTTGTTGGGAGTACTACTACTCTCTGTATCCGTCAGTTTAATATGGCTTGTTTGAGAGTAGTGTTTTATACGATGTTCGGTATATGATACTTGATTTACGAAACATCTCTTTTTAACTTTATGATTTTTAATATATAAATAGGTGAATATAATTCCTCTATAATTTTTCTGGCTGTCTGCTAATCTATACCGTAATACCTCTATTATATTTCTATACTGCTCTTACTTACTTATCCTTAATTCTAAATATAACCCCTAAGTTTGTTACTTTTTAGAATTGGAGGACAGGGATTGAAACCTTCTGTAAGCACTGGATCAGTAAAAAAAGAGGATGCTTTTATAGCACCGAATTCGCGTTTTATATCGACGTTAATGGTTTTTACTAAAGGCTTTCCTTGGTCGCGATATTTACAATTTTTTGAAGAAAAAAAATTAATTTCTAGTAGCGCAGAGGATCAAGTCTTTTTATTACGCCTTCTCGCAGCTCAAGAATTGTTGTGTCTAGATGATAAATCATTGCTTAAGTGGGCTAAGCATCAATTTCAGCTGATAGGTTTTCTTCATATTGGTTATCAAGCAAAAGTTCCATCTATTGATTTGCTCGTTGAATTTAGAACTGCAATAGATGCTGTCGGTATACTTGAGCCATTTAGAAAACAGTGCCAGAAGCTTATAATAATGTATGGAGAAAATGAGGAGTCAAAACAAGATAAATTTTTGGTGGAGTCTACGAGCTGGGGATCACAACGTGTGATAGGTTTGAAAAATGAAGAGTTAGATGATAATTCAGAATCAAAATGGGTATCTTGTCCTGTTTGTGAAAGTCAAAACATAAACAAAATATTGCCACCACATTGGCTTGGTGTTCAAGATGGAGATTGGTGTCGATGCCGTTTTTGTGGAAATAAATTCAAAATATAAACCAGTATCGAGTTATTAATCTATAATTTGTATCTCTGGTCTACTTGAGCAGATACAGGATCTAATTTTTCATTAACGCCTTTTCCAAGGATAATAACTTTAAATCTTTCTCCCATTTCTGAAGGGAGACTAAGTGTTCTAACTTCTTGAGCTAGTTTGTATTGATCTTCAGGTAACTCTTCGAGTCTTCTTATAAAGAATTTTTCTAAATTATTTGATGCTAAAAAAGCAGCCTGAGTCGTATATGTAACTACTTGTAGGTCTGCTTTATCTGCTGACTCTGCAACAGCGGTAAAATTTACGCTGGCAGTTATATCTTGTAAACCTGGATAGAGTAAAGGGAACTCAGTAACGCGATGCTGATAGTGACAGATTAAGGTTCCTTTGTTTCTGTCTATATGGTAATACTCTTTTGCAGTATAACCATAATCAATCAATATAAGGATACCTTGAGACAGTGCTTCAGATATGCTTTTAAACCAACCATCAAGATTTAAATTTATTTCTGAAGTGTAAGGTGAGCTACTATTTATATTTAAATTGGCAATTAAGCGACTTAGTTGTTCTGGTGCAGGGTTTAGTTGTTCAACTAGTTGATCTTCTTTCCATGCAACCTGATGTTGATAGATGTTACTGTTGTGGATGGTAAACAACTCAATGGGCATGGCATCTAGCACTTCATTGGCAAGTATTACCCCCTTAAAGGATTCTGGGAGTTTATCTAACCATATAAAATGATGTAGTAAATGTGGAGCTAATTGTTCTATTGTTTCTTTTTGTCGCTGTTTTAAATCGGGGCTTAAGTCGAGTATAAAGTAGTGTTCGGGCAGGCATAACTCTCTCTCTAATTCTAACATTAATTCTACCGCCATAATGCCAGAGCCTGCGCCTAGTTCGAGTATATTACTTTGTTTTTCTTGCAATATTTCTAAGCATCTATTCGCAAGGCATTGAGAAAATAACGGGGATATTTCAGGAGCTGTAGTAAAATCACCTGATTTCCCTATCTTTCTAGAGCCAGCAACATAATAGCCTAAATTTTTCTCGTACAACGCCATATCCATGTATCTACGGAATGAGATTGATCCATTATTTTGCTGTATAGCTTTTTGTATTTTAGAGACGAGCTTATGACTATGCTCAAGAGCATTAGTTGGTGGTATTGGTAATTTGGAGATGAATTTCATGTGCTATAAGGAATAATAGAGAGAATAGACTATACACTATCGATAAAGTTTTTTGCATGAAAGATATGGTGTTGTATTAAAATGGATAAAGTATAAATATAGAACTTCTTGGGAGGATGAATGAGTAACTTAAAAGGTAAAGTCGCTCTAGTAACTGGCTCGGCTAGACGTATTGGTGCAGATACCGTTCGTACTTTGCATGCAGCTGGAGCAAATGTAGTTGTGCATTATCGTCACTCATCAAAAGATGCGAAAAAACTATTCTTAGAGCTAAATAATTTGCGTGACGACTCATGTTTTCTTGTTCAGGCAGACCTAAATAATATAAAAAAAATAGAGGAGATGGTTGATAGTATTATTAAAAAGATGGGACGACTTGATATTTTGGTTAACAATGCTTCAACTTTTTATCCTACAAAAGTTGGAGAAATTACAGAAAATGACTGGGATGATTTAATGGGGAGTAATGTAAAAGCCCCATTATTTTTATCTCAAGCTGTTGTGCCATATTTAAAGCTAACACAGGGGTGTATTATTAATATTGTTGATATTCACGGTATTAGACCTATGAAAAATTACCCTGTTTACAGTATGGCAAAATCAGCATTGTTAATGTTAACACAGTCGCTCGCTAGAGAGCTTGGTCCCGATATTCGTGTCAATGGCGTAGCACCTGGAGCAATATTGTGGCCAGAGCAAGCAGAAAATGAAAGTGATCAAGAGGAGCTATTATCTAAGACTGCTTTGAAGCGTATGGGCACACCTCAGGACATAGCAAAAACTATTCTATTTTTAGTGCGAGATGCAGACTATATAACAGGACAAGTAATTCCTGTCGATGGAGGGAGGGTATTAAACCATTAAAAAGCCTCTTAATAGAGGCTTTTTGCTATTCATACTTAAATATATATACTAAATTTAGAATGGAATATCATCATCAAAATCATCAAAACTACCAGTATTTTGTGCTGGAGCAGAGTTTTGCTGAGCAGGGGCTTGTTGTTGTGGAGCAGATGATTGATTTTGAGGGGCTGCTTGTTGCTGTTGATTGTTATTTGATCCAGAAAAATCACCCGTACCACCGCTTCGACCACCTAGCATATGCATTTCATTTGCAATAATTTCAGTTATATAGCGGTCTTGACCACTTTGATCCTGCCATTTTCTGGTTTGTAATTTTCCCTCAATATAAACTTGTGAGCCCTTACGAAGGTATTCACCCATAATTTCTGCTAAACGACGAAAAGCAACGATGCGATGCCATTCTGTACGCTCCTGTTTTTGTCCTGTATTTTTATCAGTCCAAGATTCATTCGTTGCGATACTTAAGTTAGTCACCGCACCGCCATTAGGCATATATTTGACTTCAGGGTCATTACCTAGAGTGCCGATTAAAATTACTTTGTTGACTCCTCGTGCCATCGTATTTTTTCCTGTGGTGTGTTTAAATTAGTAGCTCTTATATCTTTTCTTTTTTGTAGATTTTTGGCAACTACTCAAATCGCACTCTATTTTTCCCGATTTCTACATTAAAAGTGCTTATTTATGCCTGTAAACTCCACTTTTTCCTTGAGCTCGAACAAAATAGAGCGCAGTCTGAGCAGTTATCGATTATGCTGAGTAGTTATGTCTACTTTATATAAATCCTGAGTCTGTGACTTGATTACGACATAGTGAATAAGCTATTGATTTATCAGGGGTTTTAAAAAAATTCCTGCTAAAACAATATCTTATCTCCTGTTATCCGATTGAGGTCACTGATTCAGGTAAATAATATCAAAGTATAACGCAGAGAGTCTTTAATAACTCCTGATAATTTATTTGGGTACATGTAATGTAACTCCTTTTTTAAGTAGGTCAGGATTTTCCTTTATTAATGGATTTGCATTTAGAATTTTTTTATAGGCTTGACCATCTCCATAGGCTCGTACTGCAATATCCCAAATAGATTCACCTTGTTTAACTGTCAGAATACGCATTTCTCTTTTATTCAAAGTGGCTTCTTGTTCTATTTTTTTTATATACTTGTCACTTTTTGTATCTTTATTTTGTCTATTTTTGAGTAGATTTTTAACTTTTTGTTCTATTTTATCTACTGTAGTCACTTGGGGTGCTACGGCATTTTTTTGCATTGCTGCCACGATTTTATCAACATCACTCATTTTTTTAAGCATAACACTGTTATGGATATCACTATTTTTTATAATTTCTTTAGGTTTTTGTGATACGTTGGAATTATTCATGGTCGCTAACTCTTTTGTTAGAGAGCGTTTAGTGCTGTTAGTATTTTTTATTAATATGTCATCTAATAACTTGTTTTCTGGGCTATTAACAATTATTTGATTCGGTTTTAAGTAATAGCTATTTTTACTTGATTTTTCATTTTTTTGTTGGGAAGTGGTAATAGGTACTTTCTTTTTTTTGTTTTTTTCTAGTTCCAGAGTGATGGCATCAACAGCCGATAGTGGCTTTTGCGTCTTTGTTGTTAGTTTGCTATTTATTTCTGTTTTTTCTTCATCTATCGTCTTTATTATCGGTTTAATATCTGAGTTTGACTTTTTTGCTGTATTTTCGATGTGAGGCTCGGCAGTAGTTGATTCGGTAATTATAGGGGTGAAATTACTCGCTGCTGTCTTTTCATTTTTAACAGGGAGAGGGGAGGGTGTTACAGCAGTAGGACTAGGCTTGTCATTTGAGTCAAAGAAGAATAAAAACCAAGCTATCACTGCAATAAAGATAGCTAGCAATAAATTAGCAATCAAAATAAATTTAATGCGCTTTTTGGTATTTATTGGCTTATCACTGACTTCATGGTCAGGGTGATATATATTGTCAGTAGAGTCGGGGAATTGATACACGTTATTTTACCTGTTTGTCTATCTGATTAGGTTTTGGTAGGACTGTGGTAAGGCTGAATAGCTTCCACAATTGCATACCCCCTCTATAGTAGTATATTTTATTTGTAGGGTAACCGAATTTAACAAGTGCTTTAATTGCTAGGGGAGATTGGGAGCACCATGGACCATTACAAAATAAATATAAAATTTTAGCTTCAGAAAAATCAAAGCCATTTTCTTTTTTCTTAACTCCGAGTAAAGGAGCTATTTCTTTGATTGAGGGAGTATTAAAAAGAGTAAATGGAATATTAATAGCACCTGGCAGCGTTTCTGTGTCATAAAATTCACTCAATCGAGCATCAATTAATAGTCCGCTACCTGAGTTAATTTCATTTTTTATAAAATTGATTACCTCTAGTTCACCTACTGTTTTCACATTTTTTTCTGCTTCGATAGGAGTAATGCAGAAAGGAGGGCATGGTCTTGATGTTTTGCTATAGTTATCTGTTAACTTATTGAGTGTATTTTGTATTCGTTTAATACGAATTTTATTTCCTTTATACTCTATATCCACATATGGAATATCTACGGTTAATCCCACTTTGTATTTTTCTTCTGCATGAAGAGAGGAGCAAAGGCTAACGAAAAATAGTAGAATGCTAAAAGAAGCAACAAAGTAATTATTGATAACTATAGACATGGTAAAATTTTGGTTTAAGTTGTAGTTTTCCGTTAGCATTAAAAATAGCTACTTTCTGGAATATGCCCATGATCACACGGTACCCGACATGTATATATTTTAGTTTCGTAGATTTCAATGGGTATATTCTAATCGTATTAAGAATACTATATTTCATGACGAGCTTTCTAAAATATAGACTAAAAAATTACTCACTGTCTATTGCTTAATTAGCTACTGTAATTAGTTTCATAAGCTATACTTTTTATTCTTGAGCAATATTAAACCTGTTAAATTGTATAAAAGTCTTTCTAATTGTTTGTTATTTAATATAAAAACTA
>JALVDG010000038.1 GCA_027009095.1 Thiotrichaceae bacterium | reverse complement strand
CCTGATCCAGTGATGGACAGGGGCTTTTTTTTATGCAGGAAGAAAAAAAGGAGGGGGAATAAAAAACAAAAACGGTTTATGGGAGATTTAGTGCCTTACAGACAGTCTAACCTATTGTTTGTTGTCTTTTTTAATACACTGGATAAAGAAACAGCGTTAGAATATTTAAGTCAATGCTTCGGACAGTTTTTTTTGATGTTATAAATATACAAAATCAATAAGTTACGATTATATCGTGTTTAATTTCATGTTAGGTAGACACTCTAACATGAAATTAATTTAACTCAGAAATCTAAGCGATTGATTCATATAAGCCAAAAGTGTCCGAAGTATTGTTAAGTATAATGTCTAAAGAATATTGCAGGGACTCAATAGATAATACATGTTACATAATATCCCAAATATCATCAGTGTATTTAGAATTCTTCTAGTAATTCCTGTTATCTATTTAATTTGGAAAAATAACTGGGAAGTTGCATTTTTATTAGTCTTATTAGCAGGTGTAAGTGATGGTTTAGATGGTTTTTTAGCACGTACCTTTCATTGGGAGTCAGAGCTAGGAGCTACTTTAGATCCAATGGCAGATAAAATTCTTTTAATAGCTATTTTTATTGTTCTAGGATTAAAAGGGATTATCCCTCAATGGTTTGTCGTTCTAGTTGTTATAAGGGATGCTATCATTATTGCTGGTTTATTACTTTACACGCTTATGACAGATGAGATGAAAATTAAGACTTTATTTATTAGTAAGTTGAATACGGCATTATTGATTATTTTTGTATTATTACATTTGTCTAACTTAGCAATGTTTTCTTTTCCAGAACTCATTTTCAATATTTTAATTGTTATGATTGTGATAACGACTATAGTGAGTGGTGCTTTATATGTTATCCTGTGGATTCATCATTTTATAAAGTATAGAGAAGATAAAGTATAATCTTTTATTCTTTGTCTTTTTAATAGATATTAAAAATAAGTGACTACTCAGATTGTACTCTATTTTGTTCGAGTTCAAGGCAAAAGGGCGCCGTTTATAAGTATAAATGAGTACTTTTAACGCAGAAATCGGGCTAAAATAGAGTTTTAGCTGAGTAGTTACAAAAATAATAGGTTTCTTGTAATGCTACAAAGTACACGATGGTTCTGGCTTACAGTTCTTGCAATCACCTTATTTTTTCTTTATTTGCTTTCACCGATCTTATTACCCTTTATTTCAGCTGCATTATTAGCTTATTTAGGCGATCCCTTAGTTGATAGGTTAGAAAAAAAGAAACTATCTCGAACTTTATCAGTCATTATTGTCTTTGTCTTATTTTTTGCAATTATCGCACCTTTGTTTCTATTTTTAATACCTCTACTACAAGATCAAATATCCAATTTAGTTTATAAATTACCTGATTATATTAACTGGGCTGTGATGAATATACAGCCAGCTTTACAGAATATATTTGACATAACAGTTCCTCCTCTAGATGTTGAACAGTTAAAAAAAACGGTAGCTGATGAATGGACAAATATGGATGGTTTTTTTAAAGGCTTATTGAGAACTGTTTCACATTCAGGTCTAGTTGTAGCAGGATGGTTAGCAAATATTTTCTTAATTCCGGTGATTACGTTTTATTTAATGCGAGATTGGGATCATTTAATTCAATATATTCATGATCTCCTTCCGCGCTCTATAGTAAAAGAGGTATCACTAATGGCTAAGGAATCCGATGATGTTTTAGGAGCTTTTTTAAGAGGGCAGATGCTTGTAATGTTGGCTCTTGGAGTCATTTATAGTATAGGATTGAAATTTGTTGGTCTAGAATTTTCATTACTCATTGGCTTGTTTGCAGGTCTGTTAAGTTTCATTCCTTATATGGGGCTTGTTGTTGGTGTACTTATCGCCAGTGTTGCTATTTTATATCAAACACATGATGCAACAAATCTTTTATGGATTTTATTAGTTTTTGTTGTAGCGCAAATGATAGAAGGAATGTTTTTAACTCCAATATTAGTAGGTGATAGAATTGGTCTACATCCTGTTGCTGTTATTTTTGCTGTTTTAGCTGGGGGGCAATTATTTGGTTTTTTTGGTATCTTGTTAGCCTTACCTGTTTTTGCGGTATTAGCTGTTCTTTTGCGTCATGCACGGGAAAGATATAAGAACAGTAAAATTTATCAGGTGTAACAATGTTAAAGCAATTAACACTTAATGTGGCATTGCGTGAAGGTTCACGTTTTTCATCGTTTTATAAGAATTCTGAAAATAAAGATGTTATATCAATATTGAAAAATTTTTCAGAGCCTTTTCAGACTAGTCAACAGCAAATTTTTTTGTGGGGAGGGGCTGAAACGGGAAAATCACATTTATTACAAGCTGTTTGCTATGAACTTGCAGAGCAAGGAATGCATGCTAGTTATTTGCCGCTAAAGGTGTTGTCTCTTTATGGTTTAAGTGTCTTGACAGGTCTTCAGAATACAAACTTAATTGCTATTGATGATATTGATAGTATTTTGGGAGATAGGGCTTGGGAGGAAGGTTTATTTAATCTTATCAATCAAGCTCGTATTTCTGGGCAGCGTTTATTGTTTAGTGGGAGCCAAAATCCAAGAGATTTAAAATGCAATCTACCTGACCTTGCAACTCGTTTAGTATGGGGAAGTTGCTATCAATTACCCGAATTAAGTGGTGAAGAGAAGCCCATGATGTTGAAATTAAGAGCAAAACAACGAGGTTTTGATCTTAATGATCATGTAATAGACTATATATATAAGCGATATCCTCGTGACCTAAATTCACTACTTGATATGTTAGATAAATTAGATAAAGAAAGTTTACGTCAGAAAGCCAAAGTAACTATTCCCTTTGTAAAACAAGTGCTTAGTTTATGATGATGTAATCCTGTTTTTTTATCAATGTATTGAATTTGTGGGAATATTTAGTTGAAATACCCTCAATAACTTGGAGAAAATGTTATGAATGCAAAATTATTTCTTGATGATTTATTAAAGGCAGGTCGAGAATTGGCTGAAAAAGGTCAGGCAATAGTAGAGAAAAAATTAGATATCGAAGAGCCAGGACAAAAGCGTGATGCAACTTTATCAGGTATGAAGACTGGTGCTCTTGCTGCCAGTGTAATAGCTATATTGTTGGGTACAAAAACAGGTAGGCAGATAACAGGATCGGCAATTAAGTTAGGTAGCCTTGCTGCTGTAGGAGGTATTGCTTGGCAGGCATATCAAAATTATAAAAATAATGAAAATATTCTGGGGGATGATGATAAAGAGATAGTCCCTGTGAATGAAATTACAGACGATAAAGAAGCAAATGAGAGAAGTATTACCTTACTAAAAGCAATGATTGCTGCTGCAAAATCTGATGGACATGTTGCTGATGATGAGTTAAGTGAAATTAAAAAGCAGATAGATAATTTAAGTTTAGAAGGGGATGTTGCAAGTATTTTGGAAGAAGAGTTAGCTAAACCACTAAATATAGAGGAAATAGCGGCACTTGCTGGTTCTGAAGAGGCTAAAGCTGCTGAAATTTATTTAGTATCAGCTGTTATTTTAAATAAAGAAAATGAGAAAGAACGTAAGTACTTAGATGATCTTGCTAAAGCGATGAATATCCCCGAGGCATTATTAGCAGAGCTAAATGCTTATAATGACAAGGATAATGTCTAGAAAAAGGAAATAAGTGTGATCTTTCTAGAGAGTTCGCCATTGAACTCTCTCTTTATTATAGCAAAATGTAGTCCTATTGTAGGGAGCTCATGTTTTTGTTTAATGATTTATGTAAAGTTTCTTCTAAAGCATTAGCCTGCTCTAAAGTTTTTTGCTCAAATTCAAGCAGATTAGTGTGTTGGTCTGTAACACCAGAGGATTTTGTACTGTTTTCTCCACAAGCTGATAGAAGCAATAAGGATGTGATAGTTAATATTGATAATAGTTTAGGCATAAGCAATTCTCATTATTTTTGTTATTTTTAGGGTAGTGTAAAATAATATAGTACTCTAATAATAGGTAAAAAAGATAAGAGGTCTTTTTAGCTGCTTGTATAGGGTGACTTTAAATTACTCATATAGTGCTTAATAGCATCTTTTTCGTGTTGCACAAATTGCTCAATAGATGATTGAAATGGCGAGTTATACAGCCAATGACAAGATTGAGTTAGTGTGGGAATGAATCCACGCGCAATTTTATGTTCTCCTTGGGCACCTGGTTCAAAATGTTGAATTTTATGCTTAATACAGTACTCAATACCTTGGTAATAGCAAGCCTCAAAATGTAATTTATCAACCTGTTTGACAGCCCCCCAGTGTCGTCCATAGAGAGTAGAATCACTAATAAACATGAGTGATCCTGCAATGCAATCTCCCTCTTTTGTATCAGCAAGGACTAGTAAAATTTGTTCAGGTAGCTTTTTAGCTACCTCATGAAAGAATCCATAATTTAGTGTTGCGGTACTATATTTTTCTTTAAAAGTTTGATTATAGAATAGGGTGAAATTAGCCCAATCCTCTTTAGTAGCAGTGAATCCATTTAAACAACGCATTGTAATATTTGATTGTTTTACACGACGGCGTTCTTGTCGTATGTTTTTGCGTTTCTTGGCTGTTAAAGTAGAAAGAAAATCTTCAAATGTATCATAGTTATTATTATGCCAGTGAAATTGGCAATCATGACGCGTTAGTAGCTTATTTTCCTCTAGCCATTTTTGCTCTTCTTTATTAAGAAATAAGCAGTGAAAACCACTGTAGTTATTATGTTCACATAATTGTTGCACTGTTTTTAAAAGAAGTTTAAAAATTTTGTCTTGGTCTTTTTTTCTTGCTAGAAATCGTTGACCTGTTGCCGGGGTATAAGGAATGGAAGAAACTAGCTTGGGATAATAATTTAACCCATTACGTTGATAGGCATCAGCCCAAGCATGATCAAAAACAAACTCACCATAAGTATTATATTTTTCATACAATGGCATTGCTCCTATTACCTTTTTATTTTCATAAATTACTATATGGCAAGGTATCCAGCCAAATTTTCTACTAACACAAGCATTTTTCTCTAGTGCAGAAAGAAACTCGTGTCGTAAAAAAGGGTTGTTATCATTAACTAGTGCATTCCACTCTAATGCAGAAATTTGATTGATATTTTTGTGGATTATTATTTTCATGATCTATTATGTTCAATCTGCTTTAGTTGTAAAAGGGAGACAATCAAGTAAAGTATAGGGCAATCGCATTAAAATAAATTTAACAATCAAATAGTTGTATTTTTCCACCAAAAAGCACCTTTAACAAATAGCGTTTATCCCAGCCTGCTTTTAATCGTTTTGTT
>JALVDG010000037.1 GCA_027009095.1 Thiotrichaceae bacterium | reverse complement strand
CCTTTAATAAATCATCAAGAAATAATTTTGCATTCATAACATTTTCTCCAAGTTATTGAGGGTATTTCAACTAAATATTCCCACAAATTCAATACATTGATAAAAAAACAGGATTACATCATCATGTAACTTCTCATAATCCACAGGCACGTTTAAAATCAATAACTTGCAGTGGATAAAAAATATACACCTTGGTTTTTAGCATAGCTAAACCATTGATTTTTCTTTTTAGAAAGTGAAAAAATGAAATTTAGCTATAAAAATAATCATTTCTGATTTTGTAAAACACTATAAGCTATTGTTTTATAAGGCTACCTGCAAGTTATGAGAAGCTACTTGCGAACCTTGTAACTTGCTGATTTTAAAATGTTCATTAAAGTCAACTAAATTTAAGTGCGATTGCCCTAGAAGCAGTGATTGTTCCAATTTTATTTCTGTTTGCTTGGTTTTATGATTTAAACGATTGCTATACAATTTTTGTCGATAAGACTGAATGAGTAATTTTATCAATAAATATAAGCCACCTATTGATAAAAATATTGTCAATACTTGCACAACAAAAAAGAAGCCTATCTTATTTTGTTGGCTTATATCTTCTACGAGATCAATGGCATTCCCTAGAAACACCATCAATAAAATACAAACTAAAAAAATTTCTTTTAGGTTAAATCGATTTAACCATACTTTTAAGAACACTTTTTTCTCCCAAGATTTTCAGAAAGATAGCCTATCATTTCCTAAAAATTCTCTAGCATTATATTTTAGCAATAATTAACCACATAAAAATCATTGATATTAGAATATTAGAATCATAATATATGTCGTTTTTTATGCTATATAAGGATATTACGATATATGAAAAAGATACTATTTAGTACAATTTTGCTTGCTATTACTACTCAGACATATTCTGAAGCACCTCAAGCGAGTGAACATAAAACGGAAAAACATCATGCTGTTCACTGGGGGTATGAAGGCGCTATCGGACCTGAACATTGGGCTGAAATATCTGAAAAATTTAAACTCTGTGGTAGTGGTGCAAACCAATCACCCATTAATATTAAAAGTAATTTTGATGTTGAGTTACCAAGCATTAAGTTTGACTACACAGGCAAAGTCAAAAAAGTGATTAATAACGGACACACTATTCAAGTTGATATTACACAGGGAAGCAGTATTGAAGTTGAAGGACAACAATTTGATTTAAAACAGTTCCATTTTCATACACCGAGTGAAAATACCATTGATGGTAAAAGCTTTCCTTTAGAAGCTCACTTTGTACATCGTAACGAGAAAGAAAATACCTATGCGGTGGTTGCCGTTATGTTTGAAGAAGGTGATGAAAACCCTATTCTTAAAAGCATTTGGGAAAAAATGCCAAAAGAAGAAAGAAAAACAGCAGAGCTTGATGAAAATCTTAGCTATACCAAGCTAATGCCTGAAGACAAAGATTATTATCGCTTTAATGGCTCATTCACAACACCCCCTTGTACCGAAGGTGTTGAATGGATGGTACTAAAGAAACCAATGACTGCATCAAAAGCACAAATTAAACAGTTTTTTGATACGATGAAACATAATAATAATCGTAATATTCAGAAAACAGGCACTCGTATTATTGTTGATTAAAAAAGTAAACATCAGCAAATATCTCATACACAAGTAAGGCTAAATTATTTGTGTATGAGTATATCCACTACTATTTAAAACATATTGTGATTTAACAGATAAATTGAATCTAATATTACATCACGCAAAATTTCTATAAGAAAGCCGTACCCCCTACCCTCTAATCAGTATAAAATCAGCCTTATTTCCTCCACTGCCACACCCATTAAAACTAGGGTATAAGGATTATATAATGCAACTATCCAATACTGATAAGCTTCGTCTTAATGTTTTATTAGCACAACCTTTAAAAGCTATTCGTATTAATGAAAGTAGTATGACAGTGCATGCGTTAACTGAAAAGGGGGAGGCTAAAGTTGCACTTAATCCTACGGTGCGTGATGAACAGTACCTTCAATGGGTACGCGAACTGCTTTCGATGAAGATTACAGGGTCGCCTGGCGGTTATCCCATGTATATCAAGCGTTGGACACGCATGGGGCAGGCGGATAATACCTTAGAGCATATGTTGTTATTGGGCGAACCAGAGGCAGTTATTGCCGTCGTTTACTCACCCAATATAAGCCATGAGATCGGTGTGCGAGCATGGTGGGCTAACCCTACAACTGAGGTTGCACGTCGTTTAATGGAGTACCCTGAAGTGGTTGCGGGGGAGTTAGGTAAAGAGCTGGCTGAATACTTAATGGAGTTCCTCCCTTTTGAGGAACGTCAGTCAGATATTGTTGATATGGTACGCTTGTGTTTACAAGGTGAGCTAATCAGCGATAAACAGAGAGAAGCTTTATGGACAAAAGCAAAACGACGTAATCCTTTTTATGTCGGATTTCTGCATGCTGATCCCAAAAAAATTCCTCTAACAAAAAAACCTTGTGCAGCTTATCCTGCCGTTAAAGAACAGTTACAAACTTTACTGGATGAGGATAATATCTATGCAAAAGCATTTTGCCGAATCTTATCCGAAGATGGTCAAAAGTGGCTACAAACATTAAAAAATGCCTTACTAAAACCTGTCGATCAAGACGTAGTTATCTCTTTATTTATATCAATTAAGCAGTTTTTTAATCTACCTTACCCCGAGCGACGTGGTGCTCATTCCATAGAGGAAGCAATAGAACGTACCGCATCATTCTCTCAAGTCTCAAAAAATAATTATCCCGACTTAAACACCTTGTTAGAAACACTTGATGATCAATATCTTGAAAAATTTTCGGCGATGATCTTGCTTTCGCAACTTGGAGAAAACACTTTAACCCCCATATTCAGTGGTAATGATTCTGTTGGTATTGTGATGCGTAGGAAATTAGTCCCACTATCTACACCTTTATTAGAAAAAGTAGATATACTTATGTCATAATATATAAAACTGATTAATCGTATGAATTTTTATTTTTTATATAAACCTTTGCATGGACGAAATAACAAAGGTTTTTTTATACCTGAATCCGTGGCTTTAATGCGGATAAGAGAGTGCAAGATATTGGTTTCACACTAGATTTTAAAAAATCTTAGCTTCACCCTTAGGTTAAGCGGGTATTTTTTAAACCGCTGTGGAATCAATAGCTTATGCTATCTGCCGTGGTGAAGTCACTGATTCAGGTTATAGACTCTTTACGCTTAAAAGTACGCCTAATGGGGCGCATTATTTTTTGTAAAATACAAAAATTAAGATGTACCTATATTGGGGTATTTTTGATCGTAAATAGTATATAATTTATTGAATCCCAATACCCAATTTAAAGGAGCTATATATGCCCTATTATGTTTTCAAAATTACCCAACCTACACCTGTGTTAAAAAATCTTGAATTTCTTAAAAAATTTGATGCTTATAAAGATGCACGCAATTTTACGCGCGAACAACGTGCCACTGTTCCACTTGATGGTGGCATTCAGTTCAAGCTAGTGCATGCCGCAACTGAGCTAGGAGCAGAAGAACTATTAATGGAAAAGCGTGAAGAAACCGTCGTGATGGAATGGGAAAAATAATCACTTTTTTTAAGTGAAATCCTAAATCATGGATGAAGATCAATACCGTAGTACCTACAATAATGTAAACCCCAATCGCTGTGTGTTTGAGAAATCGCTGAATAATCGTCGCTGTGATTGCAGCTTAAAACATCGGTTTTTAATTGCCACACGCGAGGGGGTTGCTTGTCGCTCCGAAAAAAGCTTGGCTCGCTGCACAAAATTGTTAAATGCAATGCGTGATAATGCTCGCTTTGTGCTTAAAGTAATTACTGTTGATGGTCCTATGCCTCACAATAAAGAGCTTAGGGTGCAAGCAGGTGGCATGATGGGTTTGCAAAAACTAATGTTTTCCAATGATGATAGCTTACCCGATAAAGCCCCTGATACGGTTGAAGATATTCATCAAGTAGTTGATGCTACTTTATTAAAATATGGCAGTATCGAAAATATCCCCTATCGTCTTATTGTTCAAGATATTGCTGCTTGCCAAGTTCGATTAAAACGACGTAGCAAAAAATAATCCCCCTTCAATCAATAGCGTCTTTCCATAGGAATTATATGAATCATTTTCCCATTTTTCTTACCTTAAAGAATCGTCTCTGTGTCATCGTTGGAGGCGGATCAGTTGCCACGCGTAAAGTTGATAACCTACTCACATCAGGCGCAACAATACGTCTTATCGCACCTCAAATAACCGATAAATTACAACAGTTAGTTGATAGCAAACAGATTAGCTATACCAAGAAAAATTTTGATTCCTCCGATCTTGATGACTGTTTTCTTGTTTTTGCGGCAACAGATAATGCAGAAATTAATGCAGAGATTGCTCACTTAGCGGATGCTAAAAATATCCCCGTTAATGTTGCAGACAATCCTGACTTGTGTAGTTTTATTGTTCCCTCTGTGCTTGATCGGTCTCCTGTTAAGGTTGCCGTTTCAACAGGTGGTGCTTCTCCTGTATTAGCTCGACAACTCCGCATGAAGCTAGAAACCATAATTCCCTCTGCTTGTGGACGACTTGCAGGCATCACCGAAGAGTATCGCGCTAAAGTAAAGGCTCACTTCCCAACACAAGAAAAGCGCAAGAATTTTTGGGAGAATGCACTTAAAGGCTCTTTTGCCGAATTAGTTTATGCAGGACAAGACACTGCGGCACGCAAATTATTAGACGAAGCTTTAGAAAAAGGGGAAGATAAGAACCCTATGGGCGAGGTTTATCTAGTCGGAGCAGGCCCTGGTGATCCTGATTTACTGACATTTAAAGCTGTACGCTTAATGCAACAGGCAGATGTTATCGTCTATGACCGTCTTGTCTCCCAGCCTATTTTGGCGATGGCGAATAAAAATGCTGAACGCTTTTATGTCGGTAAAGAAAAAGACAATCATGCTGTACCGCAAAATAAAATCAACGACTTATTAGTGGAGCTTGCCAGCGATGGTAAGCGAGTATTACGCCTTAAAGGTGGCGATCCCTTTATCTTCGGTCGTGGTGGCGAGGAGATAGAAACACTCGCCGAGCATCATGTGCCGTTTCAGGTTGTACCTGGCATAACTGCGGCGGCAGGTTGTGCCTCTTACTCTGGCATACCCCTTACTCATCGAGACTTTGCACAGTCTGTTACTTTTGCCACAGGACACCTTAAAGATGGCAGTATTAACCTAAACTGGGAGCAATTAGTACAGCCTAATCACACTATTGTCTTTTATATGGGCTTAACAGGCATTAGCGT
>JALVDG010000036.1 GCA_027009095.1 Thiotrichaceae bacterium | reverse complement strand
TGAGCAAGTAAATGATTTAGCCGTGGCTATTTTACCGATTACTCATCAACTAAGTCTCAAGGCTTACGCAAAAGCGATTAAAGTAAAAAAAGTAGCTATGGCTGAGCCACAACAAGCTCAAAATGCGACAGGCTATTTGTTAGGAGGAATAAGTCCCTTAGGTCAGAAAAAGCGATTGCCAATGATTATTGATGCAAGCGCGTTTGAGTTTGAGACTATTTATGTTAGTGCGGGTAAGCGAGGCTTGGAAATCCAGTTAAATGCTAATGACTTGGTGCGGCTAACAGATGCGAAGTCTGGACAGATAATTGCTGGATAATTGAGAAAAACCTTAGTTCCTTAAATTAATCATACTCTGAATCTTTCCATTGCCGAATAGCTGCAAAGACATCCGCTGAGTCAGTTAATATTTTTCCTGTAAATTTTTCTGCTTTTTCGATCACACTCCTTTCATGGCAACGTAAGAATGGGTTAGTTTTTAGCTCATCACCAAGTTTAGAGGGAACGGTTGATTTATTATTATCAATTAGATCCCAACACTGCTGCTCTCTTGTCTTCAAATCTTTATTATCTTCTTCTACCCATTTAGCAAAACCAATATTGTCTAGGGTGTATTCGTGAGCGCAGTAAATTTTTGTCGTGCTAGGTAGTTTAGCTATTTTTTGTAGTGATTGATGTAGGTCTTTCAAAGTGCCATCAAAGACACGTCCACAACCATTGACAAATAAAGTGTCACCGCAAAAGAGATTTTCATTGTCATCATAATAGACAATATGTCCTGAAGTATGTCCTGGGGTATCTAAAACTTGTAATGTAGTACCTATTTTGTCCAATTTAATATGGTCGCCTTCTTGTAGAGCATGAGTACGATATGGGATTCTTTCCTTTTTAGGACCATACACAGGAATATCAGGGTAAGCTTGTAATATATCGGAAATACCACCAACGTGATCGCTATGATGATGAGTGATTAAAATGGCAATGGCTTCTATATTATTTTTATTGAGTGTTTCTAATACAGGACGAGCATCACCTGGGTCAACAATAGCTGCGTATTGTTGTTTGTCATCACATAATAGCCAAATATAATTATCAGAAAATGCGGGAATGGTAAGAACTATTGACATAGTAAGGAATCTCTATGGAATGGTTGGAGTACTTGAAAAAGTTAATCAAATAGTACCTTATTATAGAGATTTCATCGAGATGCATACAAAACCTTATGATTACCTTATTTTTATCGGTCGTTTTCAGCCTTTTCATTTAGGGCATCAAGCTGTGGTAAAAAAAGCCTTAGAGTATGCGAATCGAGTGATGATTTTAGTTGGTTCTAGTTATCAGCCTCGTTCTGTACGCAACCCTTGGTCATTTGATGAGCGTAAAGAATTTATTCGTCAATCATTTGTTTCAGAGCTCTTTGAGCGACTTATTATTTTACCTTTGGTTGATCTTTATAATGATGCTAAGTGGGTGAAACTGGTCGAAACAACGGTTGCAGAAAATATTATTGAGAATCAAAATAATAGTGATCAAGTGAAAATAGGTTTGATTGGTCATAGTAAAGATCATAGTTCGTATTATTTATCATTATTTCCTCACTGGGGTGCTGTTGATGTGTCATCTTATAGTGATCTTTCAGCAAGTCCATTGCGAGATCACTACTTTACTTTTAGCGAAGTACCTAATGGTTTGTCTGAGGCTGTATCAAGTATCATGCAGCAATTTTTACAAACAGATGATTATCACTATCTGAAATCAGAGTATGAGTTTATTCGTGAGTATCGAAAGTCTTGGGAGTTAGCGCCTTATCCACCTACCTTTGTCACCGTTGATGCTGTCGTCGTAAAAGGTGGTCATATCCTTTTGATTGAACGTAAAGAACACCCTGGAAAAGGTTTGCTGGCTTTGCCTGGAGGTTTTGTTGATACTCATGAGCGTTTAGAAAGTGCATTGCTTAGAGAGCTATATGAAGAAACACAAATAGAATTGTCAAAAGAGATGTTAAGCTCGAGCATCTGCGCTAAAGAAGTGTTTGATAGTCCTTATCGATCAGCTCGTGGGCGCACCATTTCTCATGCTTATTTATTGGTATTAGAAGATAAAAGTATAGAGATCAATGGTGCTGATGATGCTAAGCGAGCTTTTTGGTATGCGATTGATGAGATTGATCCTGAAAAAATGTTTGAAGACCATGCTCATATTATTCGCAGAATGTTGAGAATGATTCCTAGTACATCAACTAGTTTGTAGGGTCTCTAAAAGCAGAAATTTTCCACTCTCCTGCTATCTTCTGATAACACATTTGTTTGGATTTTAAAGGTAAAAAATATTTTTTTGCAACAAAGCCCTTTTGACCTTTTAATGTTTCAACATTTACCCATTGCATTCCTTTCTTTATAGGCATAATGGCTGAAATTTGTCTGGCGGGGGTATGGCTTAGGTGGGTGATGATGCCTGATTTTACACTCGCTTTTTTTCGTAAACGAACATTTTTTCCATTTATATAGCCCCAGCCTTGACCTGATGTTTTATCTTGTTCTGCTCCATTAAAAACAAAATTAGCAGGACCACAAATATTGCCATTAATTTGTTGGTAGTATTTGGTATCAATCATGTGTTTTAGTGTTTTTTCGGGGTGTTTTCCTAAACTTGTGATAATTGCTCTAAATTGTTCGGCTATAGGGTAACCTTCTTTACAGCTTTTTCCTGTACAACTAAAAAAAGGTGATAGTTTGTTTTGTAATGCTAGAAAGTTTTTTGAGCTTGCTTGTCGGCTTATTTTTTTAATAAATAATTTAAAATCCTTATTAGGAGAGTAAGGATAGTCAATGGATATATTACCAAGAATGAGTTGGCTGAAAGGAGGGCGTTGCTTTTTTATTTCTGCTCTTTGAATAAGGTTCGAATTTAACCCCTGTGATGATTGTCTATCGAGTTGCTGGGTTTGCGGAGCTACTGCTTGATTATCATCAGAGCAAGCACTAAGAAATAAAATGCTAGATATAAAAATTAAAATGCCGCGAATCCATGCGGCAGGCTGACATCCACTTTCACTCATTCCATTGCCTCTATATTAATTACTCTAAAATTAGAGTAGGTCATTAATAAATAACAACACAGTAATTTAATTAGCATAACTTACTGTTTAATATATCTCGCGTCCGCTGCGAGTAAAAAGAAGTATAGATTGAGTTATTAAAAATAACAGGTGAATATGGATAAAGCCCCATAAGCTAGCTTACTAAAGGTATATTGAGAGTAACTATTCAGTTTGTGCTCTATTTTTTCTGATTTATGCGTTACAAGTGCTCATTTATACGGATAAACTCCGCATTTTTGCCTTGAACTATAGATCGCATTGATGTTGGTGAGCGTACTGACAATTAAGTAAGATCAGTCTGGAAAAACAAAAGAATTTGGCAGTATAAATATTCGCTCTTGTTCTTCCTGTTTTTCATTTAGACGTAGATAGCATTGTGGTTGATTTAATAATGGGTAGAGCGATAAAACGGTATATTGCCGTAATTGTGCTTGGCTTAAAGTCGCCAGCCAATCTTGTTTGTCGATAGCAGTAATCTGTACCTCTTTACCTTGTGTGGCATTCGCTCTTAACCAGCGGCCTCTTAAATGTTCGCTTGCAACACCTTCAGGGCTAGTATTAAAACCTACAGGGTAAAATAAGCGTCCTTTTAATAAGCAGTGGCAAGCATCCACAGGATAAGGAAAATGTTCAGGATATTTTCTACTTAGCTGGGTTTGATGTTGTTTGAGATGCTCCACTTTTTTACCTAACTGATCACTTGTTGTCGTGCCAAACCAGCGATATGGATCAATTAAATCATCCGTGCCAAGATAGAATTTAACCGCAACCTCTAAGTGGATAAGCTGCATAGTGCGTAAATCACGGATAATGAAGTCTACTTCACCTAATGTTTTTACTTCGGTAATCAACTGCTTGTTTTGTAGTAGTATCTCATAGTTAGGGCTAATAGTTAGCCAAAAAAAGACTAGGGCTTCAAAGCGTAAACCTAAACGTTTATTTTTTAGCTTGGCTAAATGTGCTAGTAAAGGGGCAGGATTTTTATCTAATGTTAGCAGGATGCTTAAGCAATCTTGATACTCCTGTAAACAATTTTCACTGCTCCACCAATGAACCTGATTATACTCTCCTGATACTAAGGGCGGGCTGGCAATAACCCATGCAAGATCTCTTACACTTTGATGTTTAAAAGGACTTTCAGGAAAATTGTTCATGTACCTGCTATGCTCTGTGTCGTGATAAGATCAACATACTACTATTTGAACGATGGAAAATTACTTTGATTAAGCAACGCCTTCATTATCTGGATGTTATACGCGGCATCGCCATTATTTTGATGATAATTTATCACTTTAGTTTTGATCTGGATAATTTTAATTATATTCAGATTGATATGGATGGTAGTCTCGCTTGGCAAAGTTTTCGTGCGGTTATTGTTACCTTGTTTTTAACCACGATGGGAATAAGTCTAGCACTGACGCATCAGCAAGGTATTTGTTGGTCTTGCATGAAAAAGCGCACCTTATTTTTAGGAGGTGCATCTATTTTAGTGAGTATAGGAAGTTACCTAGCATTTCCGGAGTCATGGATTTATTTTGGTATCTTGCACTTTATTTTATTTGCGTCATGGCTAGGTTTGTTCTTTGTCGGTAAGCCCTATTTGTCACTTATTCTTGCGATATTCATCTTGATAGGTTCTTACTTTGGCTGGTTGCATACGGACTTTTTGTTTAACTCTGTCAAAGATGTACTGCACTTGCCTGTTCAATATACCGAAGATCTCGTTAATATATTTCCTTGGTTTGCTCCTGTTTTAATTGGTATTTTTATTGTTGGGAAAGGCTGGCATTTATATCCACATTTAGAGCCAAGTTTTATTAGTGAAAAGATAGGCTTTATGGGAAGACATTCTTTATTTATCTATTTGATTCATCAACCTATATTGTTTGGTTTGGTCTTATTAGCGAGTAAAATATAGTCATGTTGAATTTCAATAACTGATGTTACGCAATTAAGAAAAATATTGCATATTTTTCCCTCCGCCCGATGCGATAGCGAGGCGGAGCAAAAACCCCCATTCTAACCGCGCCGAGCATTTGCCCGAGAGAATGGATCAGCAGTGAAAGTGTTTGAGCGGAGTTTACGGAGCGAGTTTTTTCACTGCCCATTCTCTCGGGTAAAGCGCAGGAGTAAGCGGTTAGCTGGGTCGCTTTTTCTTTGCTTACTTTCTTTTGGCGACGCAAAAGAAAGTAAGTCGTAGCCCTGTGACGGAATAGAGTAAAAGAACCTAAATTTAAAAAGGGCTA
>JALVDG010000035.1 GCA_027009095.1 Thiotrichaceae bacterium | reverse complement strand
ACAATATCTTGTTGATGTTCACTGCCGCACAGGCAGCTTAGAAATCAACGGGTTGGGGTAAGTCTTCGGGGTTCATGTTCACTGCCGCACAGGCAGCTTAGAAAACGACGTTCAGCATCAGCATTCAACATCAACCGTTCACTGCCGCACAGGCAGCTTAGAAAGTTGAATCCAAAAGAATATTTGATTTATTTGAGTTCACTGCCGCACAGGCAGCTTAGAAACCGAAGGAGTTACGGTTTTAAGTTACGTTAAAGATTTATTTTTATCCATTAGCAATATCGTTAAATAATTTTTTAACCCACTGCACCCGCTGTTCAACAGTCTTCAACTCTACCTCAAAATACAACTTATCCGATCCCACAATCTTAAATTCCCAAGGACGTTTTTGTACAATGCCCATTATCTTCATTGGGTCAATATTGGGTTTTTCATTAAACACGATACGTCCACCTTCTGCGCCTATATCTAGTTTTAGCACACCTAATGTTTGGGCGATTTGTTTAAGGCGAGTTACCTCAAATAGAGTGTTAACAGGGTCGGGTAATAAGCCGAAGCGGTCGATCATTTCGACGCGTAGATCACGCAGTTGTTCTTTATTCTCTGCATTGGCAATGCGTTTGTATAGAATCAGGCGGTTGTGTACATCGGGGAGATAATCATCAGGGATAAGTGCTGCTGCACCGAGGTCTACGGTGGTGCGCTTTTCGCGTCCGTCTTCTTCTGGTAAATCGCCTTGTTTTAGGGCTTTTACGGCACGTTCTAGTAATTCATTGTAGAGTGAGAAGCCGATTTCGGTTATTTGACCACTTTGCTCATCGCCTAATAATTCACCTGCGCCGCGTATTTCAAGGTCGTGGGAGGCGAGTGTGAAACCTACACCGAGTTCTTCTAGTGACTCGATGGCTTCAAGGCGTTTTTTTGCATCTTTGGTGATAACTTTTTTGTCGGGAATAATTAAGTAGGCGTAGGCTTTATGATGCGAGCGTCCGACACGTCCACGTAGTTGATGCAGTTGTGCCAGTCCGAGTTTATCGGCACGATTGATAATAATGGTATTGGCCGTTGGTACGTCGATACCACTTTCGATAATGGTGGTGGCAACGAGAATATGAAAGCGTTGATGATAAAAGTCTTTCATTATGCCTTCGAGTTCTTGCTCCGACATCTGCCCATGTGCAAAACGAATTTCTGCATTGGGTAGATATGCTTTTAACTCGTCGGTCATTTTTTGAATGGTTTTGACTTCGTTGTGCAATACATAAATCTGCCCACCACGGGATAATTCACGCGCACAAGCTTCTTGAATTAGGGCTTTATCCCATTCTTTTACAAAGGTTTTGATAGCATGACGTTGGGCAGGTGGTGTGGCGATAATGCTTAAATCACGCAAGCCTGAAAGTGACATATTCAGCGTGCGAGGTATGGGGGTTGCGGTCATGGTGAGCATATCGACATTAGCGCGTAGTTTTTTGAGTTGCTCTTTATGGCGTACACCAAAGCGGTGTTCTTCGTCGATAATCACTAAACCTAAGTCTTTAAATTTTACATCAGCTTGTAATAGTTTATGCGTGCCAACCACAATATCGACTTTTCCACTCGCAAGCCCTGCCAATGTTTCTTTAGTTTGTTTAGGCGTACGGAAGCGCGATAGGGTTTCTATTTCAAAAGGCCAATCGGCAAAGCGGTCGCGGAAGTTTTGGGTATGCTGTTGGACGAGTAGGGTAGTGGGGGCAATAATGGCGACTTGCTTCCCTGCATTGGCTACCATAAAGGCAGCTCGCATTGCTACTTCTGTTTTGCCAAAACCCACATCGCCACAGACGACGCGATCCATTGGTTGCGGGGAGGATAGGTCTTTGTATACTGCCTCAATAGCAGATGCTTGATCAGGTGTTTCTTCAAAAGGGAAAGCATCGGAAAAGGCTTGGTATTCTACTTCGGATATTGCAAAAGCGTGTCCTTGAAGAGCCTCTCTGCGGGCGTTAATTTCTAATAATTCGGCAGCAATATCGTGTGCGCGTTGCGCTGCTTTTTTGCGAACCTTGTCCCAATGTTCAGTACCTAATTTATGCAGTGGGGCTTTTTCAGGGCTTGCGCCACTGTATCGACTGATAAGATGTAAGGATGAGACGGGTACATAAAGTTTATCGCCGTTAGCATATTCTAGCATAATATATTCTTGCTCAATGCCATCGGTGGTGAGCTTTTGCATTCCTAAGTAACGCCCAATACCATGTTCTTCATGGACAACAGGAGAGCCTTCATGTAGGTCGTTAAGATTGCTGATAATCGAATCAGCATCACGGGTTGCTTTACGGCGACGGCGTTTTTGTTGTATCTGCTGACCAAACAATAAGCCTTCGGGGATAATAGCAAGTTCACCTTCTTGCTCATCATTTTTGAGCCATAAACCCTCTTCAATAGGGGCAACGGTAACGCTGAGTTTGCTACTTCCTGCTAAGAAATTTTGCCAATCACTGCTGGTGCTGGCAGGGTATTGATTATCGCGTAATAGTCCTAACAGATGTTCGCGTCGCCCTGCGGACTCTGCGGTAAATAAAACACGTCCATGATGTACGGCGAGGAATTGTTTCAGCAACATGAGCGGTATTTCCGCATGTGCTTGGATCAACATCGAGGGCAGGGAGAAACTAGGATAGTTATAGCTATCATTCTCTGCGGTGCTTTCTTGTTCAAAAGAATGTAGGGTGATGCATCGTTGTTTTTTAAATTCCGTCTCTACTTCTTCGCTACTTAAAAAGAGTTTTTCTGGTGCGAGAATAGGGCGCTCTATATCGTGTCGGCGTTGCTCATAGCGTTCTGCGACATGAGCACTGAAGGTTTCGGCTGCTGCATGAATTTCGTGAGGGTAGATAAGCAGTGTTTTTTCGGGTAGGTAATCAAATAAAGTAGCAGTTTCTTTAAAAAAGAGGGGGAGATAATACTCAATGCCCGCAGGAGGTGTGCTATTGCTAACATTATCGTAAATCTGACTGCGCGAAAGGTCGCCACCTAATTGTTCTGCGTAATTAGTACGGAAGGTTTGGATGCCTTCAGCATTGAGTGGAAATTCTTGAGCAGGGAGTAATTCGATTTTATCGAGGTGCTTTATGGTGAGCTGATCTTCAGGGTTGAAAGTGCGGATAGAGTCCACTTCATCATCAAATAAATCAATACGAATGGGGTACTCCATTCCCATTGGAAATAGATCAATTAAAGAACCACGGGTGGCATATTCGCCATGCTCCATAACTTGTGTAACATGGCGGTAACCTGTTTCCTCTAGCTGTAGGCGCATCAACTCAATGTCTAAAGTATCCCCTTTTTCTAATAAAAAAGTATTCGCACGAATATAGTTTGTGGGTGCAAGGCGGTGCATTAATGTTGCAATAGGAACAATTAAGATACCTTGTTGAGTCGATGATAATTGATACAGTGCTTTGA
The DNA here is from genome assembly GCA_027009095.1 of Thiotrichaceae bacterium. Lineage (GTDB taxonomy): Bacteria > Pseudomonadota > Gammaproteobacteria > Thiotrichales > Thiotrichaceae > JAGLBW01. Next base: position 1,916 of record JALVDG010000035.1, on the reverse strand, counting down.
GGCGTTCGGAAATAAGGTCTTCGTGTGGCGAGAACACATCATAAGGCAGTGTTTCCCAGTCGGGAAAAATATGAATATTTTCGATATTTGAGAAAAAGCGGATATTAGCTTCGGCTTGATAAGCACTATGACTATCTGCTGTGACTAATAAAATCAGCCCTTTGTATTCTTCGGCAGTATTGGCTATTAATAAATCTTTGGCACAACCATGTAACTGTCCCCAGTTAATATGATTTGTTTGTTTATTCGGATAAATAGGATGAATGGTAGAAACTGCCATAGTGGGGTAATCTGCCTTAAAAAAAGGGATGAATTCTACTCTTTTGCTAGTACTCCATCAAACCAAAGTTGTTGGTGTATCTAGGAATAATTTTCTGAAGTTTGAGTACTGAATGTTTATTTTAGTTTGGATGGACTTATGAGGTGCTTTGTCAGTTGTTACTTGAATAATTTATATTAATAAAATAGAACAAGCTAATCGTAATAGAATAGAACAATTCTTCCTTTAAACTACCAATAAAATACAATGACCCAGCCTATGCAAATAACTTCTTTTAAGAAAAAATCACCTCTGATATATATTTCTTTATTAGCACTCATATTGACAATAACGATACCCGTAAAAGGATTTGCAAAAGAAGGATGGGGAGCTATTCCTTTATCTGATCGCTACCGTCCTAAGCGTGACTGGGCAAAACGTTTTGCATCAACCCCTAATGTGGTTGCAAATGGCTCTATCGGGGATGCGATAGAATCTTGTGATAGCATAGTGGGAGAAGGTCAATATTGTGTTGTTGAAGTAACGAATACTTCAAGTGGTTTACCTTTGGAGATATATCGATCAAAAACAAAGCTGATTGGTGTTGCAGATATGCAGCCATTAATTAGTCTTAAAGATGATATTTTTATTTATATTGGAGAAAACACCAATAAAGTCATTATTGAGGGCTTGAATATTCAGGGGCATGAAGCAGGCAATAAAGGAATTTTTGGCATTTATGTCGAAGGAGAAAATATTCGCGATATCATGATTATCAACAATAAAATCCATGATTTTAATAGTAATGTAGATGCTCATGGAATTGCTGTTTATGGTTCAGGAGAAAATGCTCGAAAAGCAATTCGTAATGTTGTGATAGAAGGGAATGAAGTCTCAAATATGCGTACAGGGTCAAGCGAAAGTATTGTGGTAAATGGCAATGTAGTCCGTTGGGAAATAAAAAATAATATTATTACGAATGTAAATAACATCGCTATAGATGCAATTGGTGGAGAAGGTACATCACCGACACGAAAAAGACGTGGACGTGTTCTACCAGGAGTTAGTGATGCCGCACGCTTTGGTTTTATTGAGGGTAATACGGTTAGCAATATGAGTACAGCAGGAAACCCTGCTTATGATAATGAAGAAAGCTGGGCTGCCGCTATTTATATTGATGGTGCACGGTATATAAAGATAGCGAATAACCATGTTGAAAATGCATCATGGGCTTATATGCTGGGTGCTGAAAATTGTGTCGCAACAAGACATATAACGATGATAGACAATCATGCAACAGGTAGTACCTATGGTGATTTGTATGTAGGGGGGTATGCTGAAAAAGGCTATATCCGTGATAAAAGCATAAACTGTAACCCTAAAACAAGCTATGATGAAAAAGAAGGGCATGGGTATATTAAGAGTATTACCGTTAAGAATAATCATTTTCAGTCTAGTTCGGCAAGCGAGAAGTTAGTTACAATAGGATATAGAGTAACGCATGCAATCATCATTGAATCCACTGTACAAGCTATTAATACAGACAAGAATGGCTATGCAAGAGGGGGAGATAGTAACGCGATAAAAACGACTGAATAGTAATGTATTAGGCTTGGGTGAGATTATTTCACTTGAGTCTTGGTAGCTATTCTGCCCG
>JALVDG010000034.1 GCA_027009095.1 Thiotrichaceae bacterium | reverse complement strand
AGCTTTTTGTGGTGGAATTTTTGTAGGTATTACTGTTTGCTTGTACTGCTCTTCTTCGATGGGTGTAGGAGTTTGTTCTGGGTTATATTTTTTTATAGGGGGAGGGGCAAATTTTTTCTCTTTTTCTTTGGCAGATAAACCTTTAATGCCTTCTGGAACATAGGCAGTAACATACTCATCTAGCCAATAGTCTTCTCTATTTTTAAAAGGACCTACAATAAGCCATTTTCCTTGTTTTTTGCTTAATTTCACATAGCCAAAGAAATAGTTCTTTTTATTATTAACAAATGAATCTAACTCGAGTAGCAAGACGGCATTTTTGTCATCGCTTAGCTCTGTACTTAGCTTATGGATATGTGTTTTTGTTATTTTTTCGCATCGCTCTAAGGTGTAGTTGGGGCGTAGTTTGATAGCCTCTTTGCACTTGTGTTGCGATATTAATTGATAAAATGATTTAAGCGCATTTATTGGTGTGTCATCAGAAGTATTGCTTGCAAAACAGGAGGGGATTAAAAGTACAGATAAGCAGAGGCTATAAAAAAGCTTGCTGTGTTTATAAAATGAGAAATAATATTGCACTTTTTAGTCCTCCTGTTTGGTAAACTACTCGGCTCGCACTTTATTTTGTCCTATTTTTACGTTAAAAGTGCTCATTTATACGCATAAATTCCGCCCTCTTGCCTCGAGCTCGAATAAAATAGAGTACAATCTGAGCGGCTACTGGTAACACTGAATAATCACTCTCCATTCATTAATGGATAACAAGCATCATACCATTTCGCAAAGTTGGCATTATGAGATTTTGCTAGGTCAATAATGCCAAGTTGATCGCCTGAACGTAGTACTCCGAAGACGCTACAATCAATAAAATCGGGTTTATTATCACCACCAAAAAATTGTTTTCCTGATAGACCATTATCAACCCAATGATCAATCGCTTGTAAGAACTCTTTTTTTACATCCTCTATATTGTGCTTAGCTTTCATTTTAGTTGCCACTCGTGGCATTACTAAAGACCCCATTAAACGGATAAGATTTCCTTTAAACCAATTAAATTGTCCCTTTTGCATAATAAAGGCAAAATTACGGAAAGAGGTACGAAAATTAGGATGAATTAACGGTGGTAAATAATGTACGAGGGTACTATCAACCCAGGTAGTCCATTGCTTCGCATTATCACTGACGGGTAGCTTGGTATAATGTGTATTAATGTACTCAATAATGGTTGTGGACTCGACGATTATTTTGTCATCATCTTTTAGTACAGGTACTTTTTTATGCTCAGTAAAGTCCAATTCAGGCGTACTAAAAGGTGTGACTTCTACGGTCTTAAAAGGTTGTTTGGTATAATTTAACAATGCCCTAACCTTCCAACAAAAAGGGCAAGAACTAAACTGATAAAGTGTCAACATAATAGGGGGAGATCTGTAGTTTTAGAGTAGCGATTATTCTAACATTATTTTTTTTGATCTGATTGTTCTTTTTGCAATGATTTTAATGCGGCAACCACATGCTTATTTGCAGAAAAAGCATGGTCAAAAATATGAATAACAATTCCTTTCTTATTGATGATATATGTTGTTCGCCCAGGTAGCATACCAAGTAGATCTTTGGGTACTGCAAATAAGGTTTGTACCTCCTTTTCGGGATCACTTAATAGCGTAAAGGGAAGTTGATGATTAGCCGCAAATTTTTGATGGCTCTCAACACTGTCAGAGCTAATGCCAATAATCGCAGCACCAAGCCCTTTAAAACTAGCAGACTCATCACGAAAACCTTCCGCCTCAGCGGTACAAATAGAAGTCTCATCTTTAGGGTAAAAATAAATCACTAAGTTTTTTTTACCGATCAACTTCTCGATTGCAAATGGCTTACCATTCTGATCATTTAAGGTGAAATAGGGAATCTTGTCGCCTGTTTTAACTGCCATAAGGAAATCCTGTTTGTTAATTAAAATGTATCAAGTCAAAAGTGTTCTCTCTATCAACCAATACGTTGCAATAACAGCAATAGCGGTCGAGGCAGGGTTACTAATACGGCGACGATACCAAGGTTTATGTCGAAACCAAAAGCCCACGGTTAAAAAGCATAGTCCAATAACGGTTAGCTGCCCTAGCTCTACACCAACATTAAATGCAATTAAGCCTGTAACAAAATATTGTGACGATAGCCCTATCTCTGCAAGTACACTAGAGAAACCTAAGCCATGTAATAATCCAAACAAAAAAACAATAACAGGTCGCCAGATAAAGAGCTTATCGGAGTATATATTTTCGATAGCAACATAGATGATTGAGGCAGCTATGAGAGGCTCTACAATACTCGCGGGAATTTGTATTACACCGAGCATACCAAGTGCTAAGGTGATGCTATGAGCTAGGGTAAAACTGGTGATTTGTAGGAGTAGAGGACGTATTTTTACGCTAAGTAGGAATAATCCGACAACAAATAAAATATGATCTAAACCTTTAGGGAGTATGTGTAGAAAACCTATGCCAACGTAGTTACTAAAAACATCTAATTTTGACTGGGCTTTGCTTTTTTTATTACCAATATTAATTGCACCACTGGCTTTGCCATTTTGTAGATAGGCGGTATACAGGTCGGGTTTGCTCGGTGTGCTAACTCGGATAACGTTTGCACCGAAGTCTTTGCTCCATGCCCAGCTTATTTCTTGTGTGTTTGGGGGCAGTTGTCCCGTTAAAATAATGTTACTATCACGGGCGAGATCAGTATCGCCAACCTCGGGAATATTCGCTTTACTGAGCGTAAGATTTTGCGGCTGATTGTCTGCTAGCAACGTAATACCTTGTAGTAAATGACCTTTAAATTGTTGCAGTTTTTGTTTTAAATCATCAGCAGACAGTAAACGCAAGGCATCGTAGTCACTGGCATTTTTAGCCTCTTTTGTATCCTTATGCTGAGGGTTTATTTGCGCGATCATCGCCTCGAGGTTAAGGCGTATATCAATGCGATATTGTTGATTTTCTTCTAGCGTAATATCAATAATGGCAGGACGTATTTCGTGGGCTTGTAAGCTACTAAAGGCACTGGAAATAAGCAGTATGATTGTTAATAGCAATACATTGATATTCATAGCAGGAATTTAGATTTAGACGGAGAATGGCAGGCTATTATGTCGAACAAAATTAAGCGTCACAAATTATCTTTACGATTATATTTGTCAGCGTGTTTGCTTGCATTGTGTGGTAGTGCAATGGCGCATGAGTTTTGGCTAGAGCCTGTACGCTATCATGTTAATAAAAATGATGAAATAGCGGTTAATATCAAGGTAGGGAAAAATTTTAAGGGTGAGCCACAGATTTATAATCCAAGTGATTTTATTAAATTTCAATATACCACTACCGTTGATAGCATATCTAAAACCTACGCAGTAAAGTCTCGTTTAGGCGATATGCCCGCTTTTAAGACAAAGCCCATAAGCTCTGGTTTAAAATTAGTTTCGTATATATCTACTCGTCGAGTGATAAACTATAAAACAGCCGAAAAATTTAAGCACTTCATTAAAAAAGAAGGTATCGACTGGGTATTAGCCGCTCATGCTAAACGCAAACTTCCCGAAAAAGGCTTTAAAGAAGTATTTTATCGCTATGCCAAAACATTGCTTGCAGTAGGCAAAGGTGAGGGTACAGATAAAGTATTGAGCTTCCCCTTTGAGTGGGTGATGCTTGATAATCCTTATACTCATAAAAATAAAGACAGTTTAAAGGCTCAATTATTATGGCAAGGTAAAGTATTTCCTCATGCCGTAGTGAGCTTGTTTATTCGTCAAAAAGATAAACTATTACAGCAATATTTAAAAACAGATGAGAAAGGGATAGTTAAAGTGCCAACGGGTGAGCAAGGTGTTTATCTATTAAATGCGGTACATATGCTCGAAGCGAGTGATGATACCGAGCGAGAAACAGGTGCGGTATGGGAAAGTTTATGGGCTTCAAGTACATTTGAAATTAAGGGGCAGTAAGAATGTTAACGCATATATATATTCGTGATTTTGCCATTATCGAAACCTTAGACCTTGAGCTACAAACAGGGATGACGGCTTTGACAGGTGAAACGGGGGCGGGTAAATCTATTTTGGTTGATGCTATTGGCTTAGTGCTAGGCGATAGAGCTGATAGCGGCGTGGTACGTTATGGTGCAGATACGGCAGAAATAACGTTATCGGTTGATGTCAGTGGTGCACCGACGGCAAAGGCGTGGCTAGAAGAACAGGCGTTAGATACCGATGATGTGTGTATTTTACGGCGAGTGATTTCAGCTACGGGTAAATCACGCGCATGGATTAATGGCTCTCCTTCTAATTTGACGATGTTAAGACAATTAGGCGAGCAGTTGGTTGAAATTCATGGTCAGCATGAACACCAATCACTAATGAAAAAGGACAAGCAACGGGATTTACTCGATGATTTTGCAGGTACTGAAAGTTTGCTGATGCAGGTAGAAAAAGCCTATCAGGCATGGAAACAAGTGAATGATAAGCTCGAAGCACTCAGCAGCCAGAGTAGCGACTATCAAGCTAAATTAGACTTATTACGTTTTCAGACGCAAGAGTTAAATGATTTACAGCTTGTTGAAGGTGAAGTGCAATCTTTAGATAAAGAATATGCAAGATTATCAAATGCAGGGCAACTTATAGAGACATCAAGTCGTAGCATCTTACAATTATATGACGACGACGAACAGTCAGTCTATTCACAGCTAAGCCATATTCTTGTCGATATAGAACAACAAAAAGCATTAGATGACGCTTTTAACGAGCCGTATGAGCTACTCCTAAGCGCACAAATTCAGGTGCAAGAGGCAACTGAATTATTACGTCAATATCAAGATAGTATAGAGCTTGATCCTGAACGTTTAGATTGGGTTGAAAAGCGTGTCTCGCTTATTCACCATTTAGCACGAAAACATCATAGTAGTTCAGAAGAATTGTATGACAAGTGGAATGCGCTCAGTGCAGAATTAGCTGCTTTAGAAGGTGAAGATTATGATCTGGATGCGCTTGAAGCTAAATGTCAGCAGATGCGCGAGGCTTATCTTAAAAAAGCCAAAATATTGAGCAATAAACGTCAGAAAATGGCAAAGAAGTTAAGTCAGGGCGTGAGTGAGGCGATGCAGGCATTAGGGATGCAAGGTGGTGTCTTTCGTGTCAATGTGGAATTTTTAGAAGATGCACAGATGACAATGCATGGTATGGATCATATTGAGTTTGAAGTAAGTGCAAATCCTGGTCAACCTTTGAAACCCCTAGTGAAAGTAGCATCAGGCGGTGAGCTATCGCGTATATCTCTCGCCATCCAAATGATAGCCGCGCAACAAGTAACATTGCCCGCACTTATTTTTGATGAAGT
>JALVDG010000033.1 GCA_027009095.1 Thiotrichaceae bacterium | reverse complement strand
AAGAGCGCGTCATTGCTTTTGATAAACCTGGTACGACACGCGATAGTATCTTTGTACCTTTTGAGCGAGATGGTCAAAAGTACACACTTATTGATACCGCAGGTGTGCGTCGTCGTAGCAAGGTAAATGAAGCAATTGAGAAATTCAGTATTGTTAAAACATTGGATGCTATCGAGAAAGCGCATGTTGTTATTATGCTGCTTGATGCTCATGAGAGTATTACGGATCAGGATGCGCATTTACTCGGGCTAATTTTAGATGCTGGTCGCTCATTAGTGCTGGCGATTAATAAATGGGATGGCTTGGATAGCTATGCGCGTGAGCAAATAAAAGTAAAACTAGAGGTTAAACTCCCTTTTCTTGATTTTGCAGATCAGCATTTTATCTCAGCATTACATGGTACAGGTGTCGGACACTTATTTGAGTCGGTACACGAGGCTTATGAGTCTGCGATGATTAAGGTATCAACATCGCGTATGACAAAAATACTACAAACAGCAGTGCAAATGCATCAACTCCCGATTAGTAGTGGGCATCGAATTAAATTACGTTATGCACACCAAGGGGGAAGCAACCCCTTTACTATTATTATTCATGGTAATCAAACCAAGCGTATTGCCAATAGTTATAAACGTTATTTAATGAATTATTATCGCAAAGTTTTACAGCTTAAAGGGACACAAGTGCGTATTGAGTTTAAGACAGGTGATAACCCTTTTAAAGCACCCAAGAAACGTGCTCGTCTGTCTAAGTCACAAGAATGGCGACAAAAACGTAAAACACCTTATAAATCATCATTAAAAAACAGAAAGAGGAAGTAAGGAATTTCTAGTACATCGAGCAGTTATTTTTGAACTAAACTTAAGGGCTGTTGATCTATCAAGACTTAACGATTATTTCATTTTAAAAAGCTCTACTGCAATAATATCAACCTTATTTATAAACAAATATCGAGAAGCCTATGAACTTAAATTTTCTCAAGCGTCTTATTATGCGCCCTAGCATTTCGTCATTACTTTTACTCTTAGTTTTTAGCTCTAATTTATATGCAGGTGGTAAACCTCTATTGGGCATGAATACCAATGAGGTTATGCAAGTTGACTCTAGCGTTCCTTTTATTAATTTGTTTAAACAAGCTCTGCCCTTTAATGAGTCGCGCAAACTGACTAAGGGTAATATTGTCTACGACAAAGATGGCTGGCCTCGTAACTTAAATGGCGGTGTTGCAGGAAGCAATGTGATTCATTGGTTGCCAGCAGGTACGATTCCAGAAGGTAATTACACGGTACTTTATGATGGTGAAGGTACACTACAATATGGTGATGATGCGAAACTTATTAGTAAATCAGCAGGTAAAGAAATTATTAGTATTCGCTCGGGTGCTGATAAATTTTTTAAAGTAACCATTAGTATTATTAAAAGCAATCCTCAAAACTACTTGCGTAATATTCGCTTGTTACCTCCGGGGGGAATTTGTGCAAATAATCCTTATCGTCGTGTAGCAAATGAGCGTGCCTGTGGCGGTAATTATCTTTCGTTTGAGGAGCATTACGACACCATTTTATTTAATCCTGACTATTTAAATTTTATGCGTAACTTTCGCGTCATACGCTTTATGAATATGTCGGGTATTACACGCAATCCTATCAGCTCTTGGAATAGTATGCCGCATATGTCACAGGCAACATGGGCAGGTAAAGAAGGGGTACGTGGTGCGCCGTTAGAAGTTATGGTTAAGCTTGCTAATAAACTTAATGCTAATCCTTGGTTTAATATGCCACATGCCGCAGACAATAACTTTATTCGTCAATACGCCATGTATGTAAAAAAGAATTTACGTCCTCATTTAAAACCTTATATTGAGTATACTAACGAAACGTGGAATGGTGCATTTACGCAAGCGCATTACACAAAAACAATGGGCATTAAACAAGGGCTTGATAAGGATAGAGCGCAGGCAGGGCATAAGTTTTACGTTAAACGTAGTTTAGAGGTGATGCGAATCTGGGAGCAAGTCTATGGTGGATCACAGCGCATTACTCGAGTATTAAGTGGCTTTGCAGCTAGCCCTAAAATGACAGAATTATTGCTTAAGTATATGAATGCCTATCAACATATTGATGCTTTTGCTATTGCGCCTTACTTTTACGTTCATCAACGTAATCTAAAAGGTATTAAGTCCGTACCTGATGTGTTCCGATTATTAAAAGACCCTAAAAACCCCTACTCTATGGATAATGTTTATAAGATGTTAGAGAAGCAAATGAAGGTCGCCAGAAAATATAAGGTTCAATTAATCGCCTACGAAGGCGGACAACACCTCGTCGCTCCTGGTACTCACTCAACAAGAGACTACCCTAATCCTTTTTTGATTGGTGCAAACCGCGCAAATCCAATGGAAAAAATGTATATCGAGTTTTTACAAAATTGGGGGCGTATCACTGGCAATCAGCTATTTACAGTATTCTCATCGCCACGAACCTATCAATTTTATGGAAGCTGGGGAATTAAAGAGCATATCAATCAGCCCGATAACAAAGCACCTAAGTATCGAGCTTTGAAGCGGTTTTTCTAATTATCCTGAATCCGTGACTTCAATGCGGATAACAGGGGATAAAATATTGGTTTAGCACGGGATTTTAAAAAATATTAGCTTCACCCTTAGGTTTAGTGAGCACTACTGTACTCAATTATGCTTTAGCGCAAGCGGGTATTTTTTAAACCCGTGATGAATCAATAGCTTATTCATTGTGCCGTAGTGAAGTCACTGATTCAGGATTATATCAATACTTTGTATAAATAATGATTTTTAAAAACACACTACTGACACAATGCTGTCAGTAGTGTCTCTGTATATTCTAATTTCTATTAATAAATACGAGAGAGACTAATACATGACCCCCTATACAATTATTGAATCTTTTGAACTACATGAAGGACAGCTAGACAACTGGAAGGAACTATCAAAACATATTGATACCGATATTGCCAAAGCAGAAGGCTTTATCAGCCGAGACTCAGGCATTGATACGGATGGCAGAGTCTACTGTATCGTTAAATGGGAAAGTAAAGAACACCAAGAAAAATTCATGAAAAATCTTATGTCTCAAGAAGGTGCAGATGAAATGATGAAGCACTTTGGCAGCATTGCCAATATGGAAACAGAAACTCGAAAAGAAGTAAGTATATTCTTATAGTTTTCTGTAACTACTCAGCTTGCCCTCTATTTTGCCCGATTTCCGCGTTAAAAGTGCTCATTTATACTGAAATCCGCCCTTTTGCCTTGAACTCGAACAAAATAGAGTAAGGTTGGTACCTATTGCAATAAATAATATGAAAGTAGCATGTTATAATGAGTTCAGTATGAATTAACGGTTATAAGCGAATGAAATTTCTTGATGTAAAAACAGACTATGCATTTAAAAAAGTCTTCGGATCAAAAGAGTCTGTGCCTATTTTAATCAGTTTCTTAAACGCTATCCTAGATTATGATGAAAGCAATAAAATAACTCACTTAGATATTGTTGATCCCTACCAAATCCCTCTATTGAAAGGAATGAAAGACACCTTCGTTGATGTAAAAGCACAACTTGCTAATGGCAAGCATGTCATTATAGAAATGCAGGTACTCAACGTAAAAGGCTTTGAAAAACGCATCTTATATAATGCGGCAAAGCAATATTCACAACAATTAAAAAGAGGTGAAGCTTACCAGCTTGTCAACCCCGTCATCGCCCTCACCTTTACAGATTTTCGTATGTTCGACGATACACAAGAGTGGATTAGCCACTTCAGACTCATTGAACGCAAACGCTTTATCGAATACTCCGATGATGTTGAGCTAATTTTTGTAGAGCTCCCCAAGTTTAAAAAAACACTGGAAACATTAGATAATACCAAAGATAAATGGATCTATTTTTTAAAGAATGCAGGTGATTTAGACTATATTCCTGAGACTTTATCAGAGCCCTGTATAAAAGAAGCCTTTGAAACCGTTAATGAAGCTGCGCTGACTAAAGAAGAGCTGGAGTTACAAGAAAAACGCTATGATTATATTCGTATACAAAAAGGCGCATTAGCTTTAGCGAGAGAACAAGGAATGGAGCAAGGGATGGAGCAAGGGATGAAACAGGGAGCGAAGTTAACAAAACTTGAAATTGCTAAAAATCTTTTGGATATACTTGATGATGAAACAATATCTAAAAAGACAGGTTTATCCGTTGATGAAATTAAAGCACTTCGTTAGTCATATTATAATAAACCTGAATCCGTGACTTCACTACAGCACAGTGAATAATCATCAATATTTTGGTCATCTATATGCTCAGAACTTCCCTTCTATTTTTTATCAAAACTATCTCTAAAAACTATCTAAACACTCTATGGAATAACCATGACAACTAAAACATGGGAGTTCTGGGTTGATCGTGGTGGTACGTTTACAGATATTGTCGCACTTGCTCCCTCTGGTGAATTGCAAACATATAAACTTCTTTCTGAAAACCCTGACCAGTACCCAGATGCAGCTATCGAGGGTATACGTCGTTTATTAGGTGTTAAAAAAGGTGATATTCTTCCTACCGAAAAAATTTCTGTGATTAAAATGGGGACAACGGTTGCTACTAATGCCTTATTGGAGCGGCAAGGTGCCAACACTCTACTTGTAATTACTCAAGGTTTTGCTGATGCTTTACGCATTGCTTATCAAACCCGCCCTGATCTTTTTGCGCTTGATATTAAACTGCCTGAAATGCTTTATAAAGAGGTGATTGAGGTAGAGGAACGGCTTAACGCTCAGGGAGATGTACTAACACCTCTCAATATAAACAAAGCTAAAGCTGATCTAAGAAAAGCATTTAATGCTGGCTATCGTTCTATTGCCATTGTTTTAATGCATGCTTATCGCTTTACGCAGCATGAAAAGCTGTTAGCACAATTAGCAAAGGAGATTGGCTTTCATCAAATTTCTGTTAGCCATAAAGTCAGCCCTTTAATGAAGTTGGTTTCTCGTGGTGACACAACGGTCGTTGATGCTTATCTTAGCCCTATTTTACGTCGTTATATCAATCAAGTAGCAGATGCTTTAAAAGTAAAAAATAATAATGATTTTACGGGCATATTAAAGTTTATGCAGTCAAATGGTGGATTAACGGATGCAAACTTATTTCAGGGTAAGGATGCGATTCTTTCAGGTCCCGCAGGTGGTATTGTTGGCATGGTGCGTACCTGTGAATTAGCCCATTATACTCAGTTAATTGGTTTTGATATGGGCGGAACTTCTACCGATGTCAGCCACTACAATGGTGAATTTGAGCGTACCTTTGAAACCGAAGTAGCAGGTGTAAGAGTACGCGCACCCATGATGTTGATTCATACCGT
>JALVDG010000032.1 GCA_027009095.1 Thiotrichaceae bacterium | reverse complement strand
TGCTTTTAATACCGCTGTTTCGGCGGCTACATTCTTAGCACTTGCTATGGATGTAAAACTGAATATTAAAAATAAAATAATTATCTTACTTAAATGTTTCATTCTTTAGAGCTCTCCCACTTAATAACAGTGTTTTTTATAAAAAACGTATGTAACTACTCAGCATAATCGGTAACTGCTCAGATTGTGCTCTACTTTGTTCGAGTTCAAGGCAAAAGGGCGGATTTTATAAGCATAAAGAGCACTTTTAACGTAGAAATCGGGCAAAATAGAGGGTAAGCTGAGTAGTTACCTTATTTTGAGGTTAGATTTACCATTACTTTACCAATAATTTCTTCTAGTACCATTGCTGACTGCGTTAATGTAATCACATCCCCTGACTTTAAGACTTCATCTTCTGCACCAGGTTCCAAGGAAATATACTGCTCTCCCAATAATCCTGCGGTATAAATACTAGCTTGCGTATCAATGCTTAGTTTATATTGCGAGTCGAGCGTCATGGTTACCTCTGCTTGCCCCCTTTCTTGATTATAAGCAATACGACTAACACGCCCTATTTTAACTCCTGACATTGATATTTTTGCGCGTGTTCTTAGATCACCTATATTGTCAAAGTAGACTTTTACATCATAGCTTTGTTTTGATGATAAGTTACCTAAGTTCGTTACATTTAATGCCAATAGAAATGCAGCAATAAAGCCTAACAAGACAAAGATGCCAACCATGATTTCTGTTGTTTTTGATAATCTCATTCTTAAAACATCCTATAAACCAAACATGATGCTGGTTAGTATAAAATCTAGCCCTAATATAGCGAGGGCAGAATACACAACTGAGCGTGTGGTTGCCTCACTAACACCTGCTGATGTCGGTATGGCGTGATAACCTTCAAAAACAGCAATCCACATGACGACAACGCCAAAGACAAAACTTTTAATAAAGCCATTGATTAAGTCGTGCTGAAAATCAACATTTGCCTGCATCTGCGACCAGAACGATCCCTCATCAACTCCTAGCCATATGCTACCAACAAGAAAGCTACTGTAAATACCAACCGCCATAAAAATAGCCGTCAAAACAGGCAGGGAAAATACACCCGCAATAAAGCGTGGTGTAACAATACGTTTAACAGGATCAACTGCCATCATTTCCATACTGGCTAATTGCTCTGTTGCTTTCATCAAACCTATCTCAGCGGTTAGCGCCGAGCCTGCACGCCCTGAAAATAGCAGAGCAGCAAGTACAGGTCCCAGCTCTCTTATCATCGACAGAGACACCAACACACCTAGCGAACCTTCTACACCAAATTCGACTAAGGTGACGTAGCCCAATAAACTCAAGACCATACCAACAAATAAGCCAGAAAAAAGGATGATAAGCAGCGATAAAACACCAGCAGAATAAACTTGTTGGACAATTAAACTAGGGCGTAATAATAGGCTTTTTATTCCACCTAAAATATGCAACAAAAAAATACTAGCCTGCCCAACTCGCTGAAAAATGCTTAGCGTCTTATGACCAATATTGCGTACACTCTCCAATATCATAGAGACCCACCTTTTAAGGCTTGATGATAATCACTAGCAGGATAATGAAAAGGCACAGGACCATCTGGCAAGCCTTGAAGGAACTGCCTCACCCACTCGGAATCAGATTCACGAAGCTCCTCAGGTGTCCCCGAGGCAGCAACAACACCTTCTGAAAGAATATGTACATAATCAGCAATCGAAAGCACTTCACTCACATCATGCGAAACCACCACACTGCTCATGCCAAGAGCTTGATTTAGCTCTTTGATAATACTAACGATTGTCCCAAGTGTAATAGGATCTAGCCCTGTAAAAGGCTCATCATACATCATTAAAACAGGATCAAGGATAATCGCTCTAGCAAGCGCAACTCTACGCGCCATGCCGCCTGATAACTCAGAAGGCATTAGCTTGTATGCACCTCGCAAACCAACAATCTCTAACTTCATAAAGACGAGATCACGGATCATCGTCTCAGGGAAATCATAGTGTTCGCGAATAGGAAAGGCTATATTTTCAAAAACATTTAGATCAGTGAGTAACGCGCCCGATTGAAACAACATTCCCATGCGTTTGCGCGATATATATAGCTCTTTATTTGACAAGGCGGGAATGGACTTACCTTCGACAACAACATCACCACGGTCAGGGACTAATTGTCCCCCAATTAGGCGTAATAACGTTGTTTTTCCTGTGCCGCTAGGCCCCATAATGGCAGTTACTTTTCCTTTGGGGATAACCAAATTGACAGCCGAAAAAATCTCTCGCTCTCCACGAGAAAACTGCAAATCAGAAATGGTTACAATAGATTCAGGCACGGTCTAACTTTTTATTTTAAATAGTGCCTTTATTATACACAAAAACAAACTACATATTAGAAAATTCTTATATAATAATTCAGTTAATGTTTGCTACTTCTCCCCCTAACATTCTATTTCCATATATCAATATCTTTTCCTGACTCCAATATCTTCTTAGACTGCACATTTAGATAAGCAATCCATGAGTCGTACTCTGTATATTTCTTTTCTGCAACAAAGTTTAAAAGTTGTTGAAAATGGTAAGACTTTAATAAACCTGTCACCTTTTCTATTTCTTTGCCCTCTGAATACAATAAAACCGCAGGGCGATAACTAATATTACGCTTTTTTAACCATGCTTTAGCAGTCGTTTTATTGCCTTCTGTATCAACAATAGGATCATCTGAAAGCGCATCTAAACGAACCACATTATATTTTTTTAAAATCTTTTTAGTCTCCTTTAAATCTAATACCTCTTTATGAAAACGCTCGCATTCATCACAGGTTTTATCCTCAAATATAATCATTAAAGGCTTATCTTGTTTAGATAATTTTTGTAGATCGGTTTCAGTGACATAACTAGCATCATCTTTTAGCGTATAAACCGTATCATTTAGATGCTTTTGGCGATACGTTGCTAAATCGGTTGTTTTATACGCCTTCTCTTTTACAAAATTAATAACCTGCCTAAACTCTCTTGGTGAGCGATAACCATTAAGCCTAGCGACTACCTTATTATCTGCACTCATAAATAAAATAGTTGGCGTATAATTAACTTGTAATGCCCTACCGAGATCCGCTTCGGTAACGGTCATATCTTTATTAAACTCTATTTCTTTACCGCCTTTTAAATCAATATCAATAGAATCAAAATTTGCTTGGACTAATTTTGCATTCTCCCCACTGGTAAAATTATCATCGAGCATTTTTTTGCAATAAGGACAACCCGCCACATGAAAAAAGAGCAATAAATGCTTCCCATTTTCTCCTGCCTCCGCCGCATCCTCTCTAAAATCAAGAAAACTTTCTTTAAACCACTCAGGAAAAACAAGCTCAACTCCCCCTTTTATTTTTCCTACTTTAGATGACTCAGCAAAACCATTAGAAACAATAAAGCTTACAAGACAAATTAATAACAATAATTTTTTTAGCATAATTTAAGTTTCCTATAGGTTTGTATCCAATAGATCTAGTACTCCAACAAGTTTGGTTTGATGGAGTACTTAAGTATAGCTACTCTTATGGATTTACTGACAAATAATTTCTTCGTTGATTGCAGAGCAACATAGGTAAATATACCTACACAATTAAAGGTATTTGAGCAAAGACCCAACATTACTCCTATTATTTAGGTATTAGAAATAATAATACCCACATAATCAAAACAACATCAAGGAGCAACTATGTTAAGCACACAAATAGCCGAAACCTTCCCTCGCAGCCAACCAAGAAACTCAGGTCACCAAAGAGTACAAAAAAGCAAGATTTATGCTGCAATACAGCAGCGCGCTGACTCAATGGGAATTGAGTTAACAGATGAACGCTTAGAAGCAGTTGATTTTGTTCTAGATTTTTACACTCATTGCGAAGATTGCCGTAATGCACGACAACTAATGAAAGTAATGGATCAAGAGTTTGCAGATAAAGGAGGCAAAAAGTATCTCTACAAACTTTTCCCTAAAGGACCATTATCACAAATCCATGAATTAACCGACTTGCCTGATTTAAGAAACCAGACTGATAATGGATTTGGTACAAGTTATTAACTGATGTTACGCAGTCACCTATTCTAAAGAGTGACTGCGTAACATCAGTTAATTAAACGACGGCAGGACTTAGACAACTGCAACTGCTATCAGAAATACCTAAAAACTGCTTGGTGTCAATACTCGTTTTGCACCAATAAAAACACGATACTTTTCATTATCACTCATTTTTATATGATCAATAATTTCAGCATATTGATTTTGATAGGAAAGATGTATGATTTTTCCATCACCAATATACACACCAACATGTGCACCAAAAGCATTATTGTCGGAGTTATAAAGCATTAAATCTAAAGGCTGAAAGTCACTCACTTTTATGGTGTATTGGGTGTCACTCCATAGCTCACTTGAACGAAGCTTAGGGGCTACTAGACCATTTACTCTTAGTAGCTCATAAGCAAATACTTGGCAATTTGCTCCTAGCTTTAAATCAGACTGATTTTCTACACCTGGGATTCTTGCTCCGACATATTTTACTGTTAAAAAACAATCAGGAATTTTCATTAGCAGATCCTTTTTATAAGGCTAAATAATAAATTTAAAGCCATTAGTTACACCTTGCCTTAGTTTAAATGGAAGCATAAAGCTTATAAATACAAGCAACATTTCCAATACAGAATACAACAAACATATAAATTGGATTAATAATTCCCCAGAAAGGAAACAAAAAAGTCTATATTAACTACTTTATATCCGTATAGTAGAGCTATCTACTTTATCCCCCAGTTATTATAAATATTATGAAAATCAAATACCTCTGCGTACTTATCTATATTAGCTTATTGTTTAGCTCATCACAGGTTTTTGCAAAAAAACCAACGGTATTATCACTCAACTATGAGATTAATAAACTAAAGCAAAAAAACAGATCATTAGCAAAACAAATGCAGGTACAAAAAACGGCTTTGAATAAGCAAAGCCTAGGTATCAATGAGCTTGTAGAACAACAACAACTGCAAAGGGCTCAAATGGATAAGCAGTTGCAAGCATTACAACATGAACTAGGTGTACTTAAGGCAAAAAAAGAGTCGAAAGAAAATAATGGTTTATTGTATTTTCTAGCCACTTTAAGCGTACTTGCTTTGGGCTTATCGCTTTTATCATTATTGCTACTACAACGAAAATTTCGACCGCAAACAGAAAAAATAGAACAGCGTGTTGATTTAACAGAATCGAATATTAGCAAGCTATCAGGACAGGTTGTACATCAATCACATGAGCTATCAACTTTAGTTACTACACATAGTGAGCTATTTAAAGACTTTGTAGAAAGACTTAATAAACTGGATAACGAAAGAAAATTAAGCCATGAACGTCGCAAAGTGATTGAAAAGGAGTTGCAAGACTTACTCGCAAAGCCTGTGACATATGAAGCAACTGATGACGATAAGCTATTGATCAATACACTTCTCAAAGAAGATAATCTTAATTTTGAGGAGATATTGCAAGCAAAGTCCTTAGCGGCAGAATATAAAGGCGAGTGGCAACTAGCAATTGTGTACTGGGAAACATTACTGGCAGAAAATAAAAACAATACGCTAGCCTTATTACATATTGCTTATGGTAATTACAAGCTAGCTGAAAATAATCATAATGATGATATTTATTTGGAGAAGGCATCAGCAACTTATCATCAGATTATGTTATTAGCACCTGAGTATTTTGAAGATATTTACGCCTATGACGATGATGAAAATATGGGGGCAAGCGAACTAGTCAACGATCCTGATAAAATCTTTATTTATCAACAAATAGAGCAGCTAGTACTAAAAGTCGATGAACTTAAAAACTATCAGTCTATTTATAACTTAGCTTGTCAATACGCAAAAGAAGGAAATGTTTCAGATGCAAAAACCTGGTTAGAGCAAGCCACCCTTAACTCTAGCTCAATGCATTGTAAACACTTACAAGAAGATAAAGATTTAGACTCCTTAAGAGAGCTACCTTGGTTTCAGCGTTTAATTTATGAAGCATGTAAGGAGGTCTAGTACATCAACCACGTTATATCGATTTATACAGAAACCACAATACTTGAGCTTAAGATATTCTCTCAAGTGTAACAAAAGAATAGGGGTAAATATTTTTGGCATCTGCTTGATGCTCAATACGCTCAACTTCTTTCCAGTTGTATTGAGTATAGTCAGGAAAAAAGGTATCCCCTTCTATCTCTGCATCAATCATTGTTAAATAAAGGCGATCTGCCTTTTCTAAAAAGCTTTTATAAAGATGGGAGCCACCAATAATAAATATTTCCTTGCTAGCACTAGATTTTTCTTGCGCCATAAAAACCGCTTGCTCAAGAGAGGTAACGACCTCACAGCCTGCTATTTTCAAATCAGGATTACGAGTAACAACAAGGTTCAAGCGACCTGGTAATGGTCTGCCTATCGACTCATAGGTTTTGCGTCCCATTAGTATAGGGCTACCCAATGTTGTTTTTTTAAAGAAGGCTAAATCTGCGGGTAAATGCCATGGCATTTTTTGATTTTTACCAATCACCCGATGATGTGCCACCGCGGCTATCATTGATATTTTCATAAGAAATAACCTAGATACTCCAACAGCATTGGCTTAATGGAGTACTAGATATAAGCTATTTTACTACTCGTAAGGTAGGTTTTTTTCGCGGTGGTGGTGTATTTTTTTCTGGGTCTTTAGGTGGTGGCGAATCTTCAATCTCAAACGCCATGCCTTCACCATTTTCAGCAGCATAAATACCTATTATTGCACGCATAGGTGCATAGATATTGTAAGGCTTGCCACCAAAACGCGCACTAAACATAATACATTCATCATCTATAACGAGTTCTTGTACAGCGGATGGGTTTATATTAAGTATAATTTTACCTTCATCAACATATTGCTGAGGTACCATTACGCTTTCATCCATTGCATTAATAACAATATGGGGGGTCACATTGTTATCCATAATCCATTCATAGATGGCTTTTACCAAATAAGGACGGTTTGATGTCATCATGGTCTTATCGCTTTCTCTGCGTCTGATAATGCGCTTTGGAACATATCGCGGGAAAATACTCGATCCATATAATCCATCACGGGCTTTGCTTCGGATGCTGGAAGATCGATTCTATAACGTGGTAGACGCCATAAAATAGGAGCTATTGTACAATCAACTAATGAGAAGTCATTACTTAGGAAGTAAGGCTTAATTTCAAATACTTCAGCGGCCGAGATAACACTGTCGCGTAACTGTTCACGTGCTTTATCCATGCGCGCTTCATCACCGCTTTCTAACTCTTCTGCGAGAGAGTACCAATCCCTCTCGACACGGAATAATGCTAAACGTGAATGCGCACGATTAACAGGATCAACAGGCATTAAAGGAGGATGAGGAAAACGCTCATCAAGATATTCCATAATAACGCGAGCATCATACAAAACAAGATCACGGTCTATTAAAGTAGGTGCGGTGTTATACGGGTTTAGTTCAGCAAGATCTCGTGGCATTTCATTAGGATCTATCTCAATAATGTCAACCGCGATATCTTTCTCAGACAATACAATACGTACTCGATGACAATCTATACAGTCTGGCAAGGTAAATAAAGTCATGACTGAACGACGATTTGCAACTGAACTCATTCAAAATCTCCCTATATAACAAAAACTACAATAGGCAATACAACAATACCCACAAAAAAGCCACTCACCTGTTATAAGGTGAATGGCTTGAGATGCTACACTAGATTGATCTTAATGAACATCTTTCCAGTATTCTTTCTTCAAGAAATACGCAAAGATAAAGAAGATAAACAAGAATATGAGTGTAAACACACCATATTTGCTACGATTTAGCTGTGCTGGCTCACTTACATAAACTAAGAAGTTAGTTAAATCACGAATTGTTTGCTCGTATTCGGCAGGACTTTGCTTTCCTGGCTTTACTAACTCTAGGTGATCGATTACCTTTTCTACTTTATGTGATTCTTTTACAGAGTAAGCACTTTTAGGAACAACTTTATATTTAGCACCATTAACAGGATTTGCGTCAACATATTTATCTGCTTCCTCTTTAGTCTCAAAAGATGCAACTTCTTTTTTATCGAGCAATACTTTGTAAGTTGTATTTGCTTCAACAAAATCAGCTGCTTCTTTCTCTGTATCGTAAGCACCAACAATCGACTCACCAAACAGATCAAGCTTTACCACTTCGAATTTACGTTCTTCTTCTAAAGCTTTTTTAGCCTCCTCTTCCGATTTAAACGATGCTTCAACAGCATGCCCATGATGTAATAAGTCATAACGATAAACAGGATCTTGAACACCCTGTAGATCTAATAATACATGTGGCATACCAACATTATTAAATACTGTGTTATTAACACCAAAAGGGCGACTATTATCTGAGTAGAATGATTTTAGATAATTATAAATCCAATCACCACCACGAGAACGACCTACTAGCGACAAATCGGGTGGAGCAGTACCAAACCATTTTGCGGCATCTTTTTGAGGGATTGCACTTTTCATTAGCGCGCCTGGTTTAACAGGCTCATTCTCATCATCACGGGTAAAGATAATCGCTTTAATCTGATCATCACTGACGCCTGTATCCGCCGCAATACGATTAGCGCGACTAAACTTTAAGGAATGACAACCCTGACAATAATTGGCAAAGTTTTTTGCACCACGCAATAAACTGGTTTTGTTATGCACATCAATATTTGCGGGGTCTAAATGAACACCACCACTGTTTGCATTGGCTACTGAAGCGACAAGAAATGATGTCATGACACCTGCTGAAAGCATTTTGACAATAGATTTCATTTTACTCTCCCTCATCCTGTCACCCTCTCTGGAACTTCTTTCTCTTTATTGCAACGAGATACAAACATTGGTAATAACAAAGTAGATGCTAAATAAATAGTTGGTAAGGTTAACATCATCCAGAAATAATGGCGTTGCGGACCTGTAAAACTATCATTCCAACGTAACCAATCTGTGAATAATACTAGGGCAAATAAAGCGATAAACCATAGTATATATTTTGCCTTTTCAGGTCTGCTATGAGCCATTGTCACCAAGAAGAACAAGAAGTAAATTTGTGTTGCTCGTGTACCTAATTCACGGAAGAAATCGGTGACTGGCATAACACCTAAATAACCTAAGATTAAGAAAAATACAGCAAACCACACAATATTGATTTTATGTGCTGTATTTCTATAACGAATTGATTTAATAGGGTTCTTATCTAACCAAGGCAGAATAAAGAGTACCGCTATCGCAGCAAACATCGCCAATGTTCCATACCAAGGATCAGGAACTGCACGAAGCACCGTGTAAAATGGCGTAAAATACCAAACGGGAGCAATATGCTCTGGTGTTTTCAATGGATTAGCAGCCTCAAAGTTTGCATGCTCTAAGAAGTAGCCACCGCCTTCAGGAATAAAAAACAAGATTGCAAAAAATACTATCAAGAAGACCACAACACCCATAATATCTTTCACACTGTAGTAAGGGTGGAACTTGATACCATCTAAAGGAATACCCTTGTCGTCTTTTAGTTTCTTAATCTCAACACCGTCGGGGTTGTTTGAACCAACAACGTGTAAGGCAACAATATGCACAAAGACCAAACCAACTAAAATAAGTGGTACTGCAATAACGTGGAATGCGAAGAAACGATTTAAGGTAGGATCAGAAATTACGAAGTCACCGCGAATTGTCTGCGAAACAATTTCACCGATATAAGGGATCGTGTTAAATAGGTTAATAATTACCTGAGCACCCCAGAATGACATTTGCCCCCAAGGAAGTAAGTACCCCATAAATGCTTCAGCCATTAGCGCAAGATAAATCGCCATGCCGATTAACCAAACTAATTCACGGGGTCCTTTAAAGGAGCCATAAAGTAAGCCTCGGAACATATGCAGGTAAACAACGATAAAGAACATCGAAGCACCTGTTGAGTGCATATAGCGTATAAACCAGCCACCTGGCACATCACGCATAATGTATTCAACGGAGGTAAATGCCAATGCTGTATCTGGCTTATAGTGCATCGTTAAAAAGATGCCTGTTACAATTTGAATCACTAGCACTAGCATGGCTAAAGAGCCAAAGAAGTACCAAGAATTAAAGTTTTTTGGCGCATAATATTCCGCCAAGTGCTCATTCCAAACCTTTGTTAAAGGAAAACGAGCATCAATCCAATTGACTAATCCACCCATTATGCCACTCCTTTGACTTCACCAACTAAAATAGTTGAGTCAGATTTATAGTAATAAGGAGGTACTTCCAAGTTCTTTCCAGCAGGAGAACCTTTGATGACACGACCTGCTAGATCAAAGCGAGAACCATGACAAGGACAGTACCACCCACCTTTCCAATCTGCACCTAAATCGGCAGGTGCTAACTCAGGACGAAAAGTTGGTGAACAACCAAGGTGAGTACAAATACCAACTAATACTAAATATTCTGGCTTAATAGAGCGGTATTCATTTTGTGCAAATTGAGGCTGCTGGCTAGCAACCTCTGAATCAGGATCTTTAAGTTTGGCATCATTGCTTGGCAGCATTTCAACCATTTCTTTTGAACGATGTACGATCCATACAGGTTTTCCCCGCCAAATCACACGTATTAACTGCCCTTCTTCAATCTTAGAAACATTCACTTCCACTGGTGCACCTGCCGCCAAAGCCCTTGCACTTGGTGTTAGTGACATAATAAAAGGGGTAGCGATAGCAGCTGTTCCTGCGGCTCCTACTACTGAGGTAGCCCCAATCAGAAAGCGCCTACGACCCTTATTTACTTTTGAATTTGCCATTACTGACTCACTCCCGAATTGAACAAAAATAGGAACCCCATAACGCCAACTAAACCGTAAAAACAATCATTTTTTCAGCACAATTTGTAAGCTTATGTGGTCACATACTACTGGACACTTATTTCATAACAAGTAAGTCAACAGTAATATATTTAAAAAACAATATAACTACACAACAATTTACATTTACTTGATCTAAATCAAACACAAAAATGAGCAACTTTTACACAACAATGAAATTGTTGTTTTTTTTATAAAAAACATCTAGTTAAAAAAAAACAGTCGATATATTTTTATCTTCAGTCTAAAATTTACCAGTCCTATTTTTTAATAGCATATAAGCAAATGCTTAAAAGCCAGTATCCTCGCTTATGTGAATACTAAGGTCAAGATTTAATCCCTATAACCCCCACAAAAAGTAGATAAATATTTTTGATATATCCCAAAGAGAATAGGTAATGCTTAAATAATTACAAAACTTGAGAGTAAGTCTTATCTGAAAAGGGTAATTTTGGAAACCAACTACGAATACCGTAATTGTCGGAGACACATTAAGTACCCAAGCAAAATTAATTTAACAAAATTTACTATCCTGTTTTTTTAATATTCAAGGCATTGCTATGTGACCAAAGCAATAACGAAGAGGATCAGAAAACAGGAGATTAAATGGTTAGATTAATTTTGCGCAGGTACTAAAAATATTTGAGAAGTAACTACTCAGTATAAATGAGCACTTTTAACCCAGAAATCGGACAACATAGAGTTCAAGCTGACTAGTTACTTTGAAAAATACTAAAATCAAAACAGTATGGTCGAAACAAAAAATGCAGTATGAATTTTTATTTCACACTGCATTTACCGATAATATATTACTATCAAAAATCTTATACGGGATTATCAATGTCGATAAAACGATGAACTAAGCCGTGTTTTGCAGCAAGATGATCACCTAAAGCCTTTACACCATAACGCTCTGTTGCATGATGTCCTGCCGAAATATAATGAATTCCTGACTCCCTTGCTATATGTACCGTATGCTCGGATATTTCACCACTGATAAAGACATCAACACCTAATTCAATTGCTTTATCAATCCAACCTTGTGCGCCACCACTGCACCAAGCCACTCTACGGATAGCATGATCACCACCACTAATTAATAAAGGCTTACGCTTTAAATCTCGCTCGATTTTTTCTCCCAAAGCTTCAAGAGTTGTGTATTCACGCAAACGCCCATAATTGCCGATACCTTGCGAATCCATTACGCCCTCGCTAGAAAACCCGAACAGCTCGCCTAATTGTGCGTTATTACCTAAAACGGGATGTGCATCAAGTGGTAAATGATAGGCTAGCAAGCTAATATCATGCTCCATCATTTTTTTTAAACGTCTTTTTTTAACACCTGTGATACAAGGGTTTTCTTTATTCCAAAACCATCCATGATGTACTAAAAGCACGTCGGCTTCATTTTCAATGGCAGCATCAATAAGACTTTCTGTTGCTGAAACACCACTGATGAGACGATGTATCTCGTGCTTGCCTTCAACCTGCAAACCATTGGGTCCGTAATCTTTAAAATTATCAATCGACAATAAGTCGTTCGTATACGCAACTAATCTATTTAATGATGACATAAAAACTTGCCTTTAAAAGTGGAGACACTTTGAACTGGTTGATTTACTACTCTTTAAATACGATATTCCGCAGAGCGTGCATGAGCAGTAAGCCCTTCGCCATGTGCTAATATCGAGGCTGTTTTACCTAATTCTGAAGCCCCTTCTGCTGAGCATCCTATTATTGATGAACGTTTTTGGAAGTCGTAAACGCCAAGTGGCGAGGAGAATCTTGCTGTACGCGAAGTTGGTAATACATGGTTTGGTCCTGCACAATAATCACCTAAAGCTTCTGCGGTATAACGCCCCATAAAAATAGCACCCGCGTGACGAATTTGCTTGGCTACTTCTGGCGCATTATCAACAGATAGCTCTAAATGTTCTGGTGCAATATAATTAGCGATTTCAATCGCATCGTCCATACTGCTTGCTTGGATAAGAGCACCACGCGTTTCTAACGATTTGCGAATAATCTCTGCCCGTGGCATTTCTTTAATTAGCTTGTCGATACTCGATTGTACTTTTGCTAAAAATTCGGCATCGGGGCTGACTAAGATGGATTGTGCATCTTCATCGTGCTCTGCCTGAGAGAATAAATCCATCGCTATCCAATCGGGGTCAGTTCCACCATCACACACCACCAATATTTCTGATGGTCCTGCAATCATATCAATACCTACTGTGCCGTAAATCATGCGTTTAGCAGTTGCGACATAGATATTACCTGGTCCTACTACTTTATCTACTTGCGGAATGGTCTCTGTACCATAAGCTAAAGCTGCTACCGCTTGTGCGCCACCGATAGCAAATACACGGTCAACACCTGAAATCATGGCGGCTGCAAAGACTAAATCATTAACTTCACCATCAGGTGTAGGAACCACCATTATTAACTCTGGCACACCTGCTACTTTTGCAGGAATAGCATTCATTAGTACAGAAGATGGATAAGCTGCTTTTCCACCTGGAACATACAGTCCAACACGATCAAGCGGCGTTACTTGCTGCCCTAACACCGTGCCATCCTCCTCGGTATATTCCCAAGAATCCATTTTCTGATGTTCTGCATATGCACGGATACGACTTGCTGCTTTTTTTAAGGCGGTGCGTTGTTCTTCACTTAAACCTTCTAAGGCTGCTTGTAAACACGCTTTAGAAATTTCCAAATCAGCCATACTGGCAGCATCCATACGGTCAAATTGATTCGTATAATCAACAACCGCAGCATCACCCTGCTCTTTTACCTGATGAAGAATACCTGTTACTGTGTTAAAAACAGCATCATCGGAGACACCATCCCAAGCCAACATTTCATCAAGACGCGTCCAAAAATCGTCATCTTGCGTGTTAAGCGTTTCTATTTTTACTTGATTATCCATCATTTTATTTCTTACGTCGTTGTTCAACAGCATCTGCCAACTTTCGCAATACCGCCTCAGTATCATCCCAACCAATACAGCCATCGGTAATGCTTTGTCCGTAGATTAACTCTTCTCTCGGTTTAGATTCTGCATTCTGCTTGCCTTCATTGAGATGACTTTCGATCATAACGCCACTAATACCCTTATTACCAGATGCTATTTGCGTAGCAACACTGCTAGCAACTTTTATTTGGTTGCGAAAATCACCTTCACTATTAGCATGACTGAAATCAATCATCAGATTATTTAGCAAGTTTTTCTCAGAAAGTGCTTTAATTGAACGACCGACACTTTCTTCATCGTAATTTGTCATATCAGTGCCCCCTCGCAGAATAACATGGCAATCGTTATTTCCTCTTGTTTCAAAGATAGCAGTATATCCTTCTTTAGTACCTGATAAAAAATGATGAACTTGCGAAGCTGCTTTTATTGCATTGATTGCAATATCAATACTCCCATTGGTACCATTTTTAAAGCCGATAGGACAAGAAACGCCAGAAGCCAACTCACGATGCCCCTGACTCTCGGTAGTGCGCGCGCCAATTGCCGCCCAGCTCACTAAATCGGCTATATACTGAGGTGAGAATAAATCAAGGTATTCTGTCGCTGCGGGCATACCCTTTTCGGATAAATCTAATAACAGTTTACGTGCGACACCAAGACCTTTTTTTATATTAAATTTTCCTTGCAAGTCAGGGTCATTAATTAAACCTTTCCAGCCAATACTTGTACGGGGCTTCTCAAAATAAACACGCATAATAATATGTAATTTATCTTTTAGCTCATCACGCAAACCTTGCAATTTTTCGGCATACTCTATTGCCGCATCAACATCATGAATAGAACAGGGCCCTACAACAACCAATAAACGGTCATCTTCTCCATGAAGAATACGATGTGCCTCCTTGCGCGCATCATATACAGTATTGCTTGCCACTTCTGAAACAGGATATTTATCCTGTAATTCTTTAGGTGTCACTACTGGCGTTATATTAGCAATACGTACATCATCCGTTTTTCTGTTCATAACCTTTTTAACCCCTTTTTCATATCTTAGTCAGAGCCTCTACGTGCTTCTACTGCTTCGCTTACTTGATCTAACAATAACTTTAATCTTTTATGCTTCATTTTCATGGAGGCTTTATTCACAATCATGCGAGAACTAATTTCTGCCATATGCTCTAGCGGCACTAAACCATTGGCTTTTAGCGTTCCACCCGTTTGCACTACATCGACAATAATATCTGCCAAGCCAACAATGGGGGCTAACTCCATAGAGCCATACAGTTTGATAATTTCAATCTGTCGCCCCTGTTCGGCAAAGTATCGACGTGTACAGTTTACAAACTTAGTTGCTACTTTTAATTGACCTTCTGGCAATGGCTTATCAGCAAAACCAGCCGTCATTAACTTACAACGCGCAATATTAAGATCAAGCAACTCATAAAGACCTTCACCACCATGTTCCATCAACACATCTTTACCTGTCACACCTAGGTCAGCAGCACCGTATTGTATATACGTTGGCACATCGGTTGCACGAATAATAACTAACTTAACATCATCACGATTCGTATCTAAAATAAGTTTACGACTTGTTTCAGGGTCATCAACCGCCTCTATACCTGCGGCTTTTAATAGCGGCATAGCTTCTTCAAAAATACGACCTTTTGATAAAGCGATGGTAATTCCGTCTGTTCTGCGTTCGTTCATTGAACTATCTCTTTGCTCTATATAATTACATTACCTCTAGACACGTTTTATACGCGCACCAACGGCTATTAATTTATCTTCAATTTTTTCATAACCACGATCAGTATGATAAATACGGTCAACAATGGTTATCCCTTTTGCCGCTAAACCCGCTAAAATCAAACAAGCCGAAGCACGTAAATCCGTTGCCATAACAGGAGCACCATGTAGTGACGGCATACCTGCAACAATCGCAGTATTACCTTCTAAACGTATATTAGCCCCCATACGCATGAGTTCTGCGACATGCATCATACGGTTTTCAAAAATATTTTCGACTACCACACCAATGCCCTGCGACAAGCTATTCATTGCCATAAACTGTGCTTGCATATCGGTAGGAAAACCAGGATGAGCTTTAGTGCGAATATCAACAGCCTTTAAGGTACGCCCTCGCATATCTAAATCAATCCAGTCCTCGCCCGTCTCAATTTTTGCCCCTGCATCTCTGAATTTTTGCAATACCGCATCTAAAGTATCAGGTGCTGCATTTAAACATTTAATATGCCCACCTGTAATTGCACCTGCGGCAAGATAAGTGCCTGTTTCAATACGATCTGGCAATACTGAGTAGTTGATACCTTTTAAACTTTCGACACCTTCTACAATAATAGTATTTGTGCCTGCACCTGTAATCTTTGCACCCATTGCAATTAAGCAGTTAGCTAAATCAACAACTTCAGGTTCTTGCGCAGCGTTTTCTAAACGAGTTGTACCTTCGGCGAGCACCGCTGCCATAAGTAGATTTTCAGTCCCTGTAACCGTAATGGTTTCCATTACAATCACCGTACCTTTTAGGCGCTTTGCTTTAGCACGGATATAGCCTTCTTCAACGGTGATTTCTGCCCCCATTGCTTCTAATCCTGTCAAATGAATATTGACAGGACGACTGCCTATCGCACAACCACCAGGCAAAGAGACTTCCGCCTCACCATAACGAGCTAACAAAGGTCCTAGCACTACAATTGAAGCACGCATGGTACGCACTAACTCATAAGGTGCACACTGGGTTTTGATGGTTGAAGTATCGGTCGTTATATTATTATCTTTATCGACAGTGACACTAACACCCATGCTTTCTAATAAAGAAGCCATGGTCGCCACATCCTTTAAACGTGGCACATTACTAATAGTCATCTCGCCATCAGCTAATAATGCTGCCGCCTGTAAAGGTAACACCGCATTTTTAGCACCTGAAATAATCACCTCTCCCTCAAGTGGTACACCACCTTCAATCTCAAATTTTTGCATAATATGTTATTGGTTTTGTGTGAAACAATGTTATGTTTCTATCGTTTAAAATATAATGCCTTCCTTAGCATCGTTTAAAGGCATCTCGCAACAAAAAAGACGATCATAATAACGAAAAAAGTTTAT
>JALVDG010000031.1 GCA_027009095.1 Thiotrichaceae bacterium | reverse complement strand
GCGTAAATAAGCGAGTATATCTTTGACTTCTGTACGCTCAAAAAAGGACGTTCCACCACTAATTTTATAGCTGATATTATTTTCACGCAAAACCCGTTCAAACAAACGACTTTGATGGTTGCTACGGTAGAGAATTGCAAAGTCTTTATTTTTTGCGCGATCACGAAAGATGTATTTCATAATCTCACCAACGACCTTTTCCACCTCATGCTCGGCAGTACGGCAGGGCAGTATTTTTATACGCTCACCATCACCTAATGCGCTCCAAAGTTTTTTATCATAGAGGTGTGGATTATTGGCGATTAGGTGGTTAGCACTCTCTAAAATACGGGAAGTAGAGCGATAGTTTTGCTCTAATTTAATCACCTTCAATGAAGGATAATCGCTTTGTAACTGACCTATATTTTCAGGACGTGCGCCGCGCCATGCGTAGATAGATTGATCATCATCACCCACTACAGTAAGCCCTGAGCGTATCCCCACAAGCTGTTTAACCAAATTATATTGACAGGTATTTGTGTCTTGATACTCATCGACCAGCAGGTAGCGAAGTTTTTGTTGCCACTTCTTTAGTATCTCAGGATGCTCATTAAATAGCTGTACAGGAAGCACAATTAAATCATCAAAATCTAAGGCATTGTAGGCTTTTAGCTGACGCTGATAGCGTTCATAGACTTTTGCTGCAAGCAGCTCTTGTGGCGTGGAGGCTATTTCATAGGCTTTTTGTGGTGATATAAAATCATTTTTCCAGCGAGATATGACCCAGCGATAATCATCGTCATCATCAGCGGCATCTGTATCAACCTCCTTTAAGGTAAGCTCTTTAATAATCGTTCCAGTGTCCTGAGCATCTAAAATGGTAAAACCTGTTTTATAGCCGAGTGTTTTATACTCACGACGAATAATATTTAAACCTAATGTATGGAAAGTTGAAACAGTTAACCCTTTTGCTTCCTCTTTGCTGAGTAACTCGCTGACACGTTCTTTCATTTCGCGTGCGGCTTTATTGGTAAAGGTAATGGCGGCAATATTTTTGGCTTTCATATCGGCTTTACGAATAAGCCATGATATTTTGGTAATAATGACGCGCGTTTTTCCACTGCCTGCACCTGCAAGAACTAGCAGAGGAGAGCCTATATGTTCGACGGCTTGTTGTTGTGGTGGATTAAGATGAGTGATCATTTTATGCAAGCCATTAAAGTGAGGAGATAAGTATCCAAACAAAATTAATTTAACAAAATTTTGTTTCCTGTTTTTTTGATATTCAAGGCATTGCGACGGGAGCATAGTAAACTATGTGACCAAAGCAATAACGAAGAAGATCAGAAAACAGGGACTAAATTTTTAGATTAATTTTGTGCGGGTGCTTATATAATGCCTTGTAAAATAGAAAACTCAATATCTATGGCGGAATAAAAATATGAGCGATATTACCTTATCAGTCGATACTCAATCGGGCTTATTGAATGAGGCACGCCAATGTCCATCACCTAATTTTGATGATCGCCCAACGGATGAGCTAAGTTTAATTGTTATACATAATATTAGTTTACCGCCTAAAGAATATGGTGGAGATTGGATAGATCGCCTGTTTACTAATTGCTTACCTAAAGATGCTCATCCCTTTTTTGCGGAGATTTATGAACTACGCGTATCCAGTCATTTATTAATTCGCCGCGATGGTGAGATGGTTCAGTATGTGCCATTTCATAAACGTGCTTGGCATGCAGGTGTTTCTAGCTTTCGGGGGAGGGAGGTATGTAATGATTTCTCGATAGGGATAGAGCTAGAAGGAACAGATGATGAGAATTTTACAGAGCAACAATATATTCAACTAGAGAAAGCAATCAACTGTTTGCAAAAAGCCTATCCTAGTTTACAAAAAGGGGCTATTACAGGGCATCAACATATTGCGCCTGAGCGTAAAACAGATCCTGGACCATACTTTAATTGGCAGAGATTATCATCAAACCTGAAAGTTACCTTGCCCGCAGATGCATCAAAATCAACGTTTGATTAACGATAAAAAAAGGACTGAGAATTTTTTCGATAGAGTCACAGTTCTATTTTAGATCGAGTATATTAGTAACATCTGAATTAGCGATTGCTATCGCTTGAAGTCTCTTCTGAATTACCTAATGCATTAAGGTCAGTCACTCCTGTTGAATTCATATCGTCAGATTCAAGTGGAGTCCCAGTAAAGCTATCTGCCGAACAGCCCCCAAGATTATTGCGCCCTAAACTCTCAATGTCACAACCTTCTTTTTCTTTTGATGTTCCAGATATCGAGGTAATAGATTGTATTTTTTCTGTCATATTTTTAGTTTTGAAGACTTGCGTAGTATTATTAGAATGTTGAACTAAAAATTTGCTTTTGTTATTCCACATAGAGATAAGTACAGCACCAATGAAAAGACCAATAAGAAAAAACAGAATGCCAGAAACTATTTTCTTCGCTTTTATTTGTTTTGTCCCTGTACTCTCATGGTCGAGAATAACAAGATCATGGTATTGTTTTTGAGTTGGCATGGCGGTTATCTACTAGAATGTGGTATACCTAAATTTATGAGCTATAACAGCCTTGAGGATTCAGAGCTGATTAAAAAAATATTATGTCTATTTGGATGTAACTAAATACTCACGCAAAACTGGTTTAACAATTTAGCCCCTGTTTTTTGATCTTCTTCATTATTGCTTTGGTCACATAGCCCACTATCTATGCTCCCGTCGCTATGCCTTGGTATCAGAAAACAACAGGATGCAAAATTTTGTTAAATTAATTTTGCTTGGGTACTTAAATATACCATCTATTACAAAAAATGCTTATTAAGTTTTATTACTTAGAAGGTAAATAGGGATAAAAATAGGATAATAAAGTCTATTTAATAACAAACTATAAAAAGGTCACATACAATGTGACCTTTTTATTAGTTTTGCGCTATTCCTTATTTTGATTGCTTTTTTATAAATGCTTTTAGTTGTTGTGGCGTAATTTTTCCAGATTGATAAGCAACAAGTTTACCTTTTGGGGTGAAAATCATATAGGTGGGTACGCCTGATAATTTTCTGCTGGCTACTTTTTGAACATAACTGCTAAATTCTCCAACGCTAGAGTATATTGTTGGAAAGTTTATTCGATACTTTCTAATAACGCTTTGAGCGATTTTTTTGTTTCCATCAAGAGAAACGCCTAATACTCTAGCATTCGGATAAGTTCCTATTGATTCAACCATTGAGGGCATGCTTGTCATACAAATTTTACACTTGGAATGCCAAGCTTCGATAATAGTCCATTTACCCTTGCCAATTTGATTCGATATATTAGCAAGTTTTCCTTTCGTCTCATTCTTGGCTACTAGCGGGGAACCAAGAAATAAGGAGGTAAGAAAGACGGCTGATAATGAGATTTTTCCAATATGGAAGCCTTTCATGAGTTACTCCGTAGGTGTTTTTATAAAAACTCTTTGGGGAAGGGGGTATCTTTAATTATTGTTCCAAAGAGTGCTTCCCAATGCTAGCACAGAGTTTATTATATTGTTAATATTTTTAAGCTAATAATCATATCTAATATTCATATAATCATATTTTTATCTGAATCAGTGATTTTACTACGGCACAGTGAATAAGCTATTGATTCATAATGGGTCTAAAAATACCCGCTTGATCTAAGAGTGAAGCTAAAATTTTTAAAATCCAGTATTAAACCAATATCTTATTTCCTGTTATTCACATTGAAGTCATGGATTCAGACTTTAATAAGCCTGAATTAGTAGGTTTCACAAATAGTCCATAATCAAAGGTAAGTTAGAAAACAATTTTTTTATTAAATATTGCTAAAAACTCGACAATATAGTATTAAATGGGGGAAAAATATTTGATAGGGGAGAAAGACTTATTTATAAGTTTTTCAGTAATACAAAGGAATCACCATGAATGCAAGTGAATATCGACCTCAGATAAAATCTGATAATAGTATTGCAAGCAATAATACTTTTGGGATTAACTCCTCATATCATTCCTTGCCAGAAAAGAAATCAATTTTTCGTAGAGAAAGAATTTTAGAGAAGGACAGAAAAAAACGATACTATATAATATTATCCTTTGCCTCTATCATTTCTTTAGCTTTAATGATGGCTTTTGCTCTTTCATTTAAACCTAGTATTTTAAAGGACTCCTATCTTGTTGATAATATTGAAATATTATCAAGCAACGAAGGTTTGGAATTTTATAAGGAGTTTGAATTTTATCAATGGTTAGATTTAGCCGCAACAGAAGAAAAATCAGTAGATTCTATGTAAACCCAATTTCAATATTCAATATATGATTAAGCACATATTTTTATTTTTTATTACTCTTTTGCTGTTTTCAGAGTCATCTTTTGCAATTCCCTGGGAAGAACTCCCGAAAAAAGAACAAAAGGTATTAAGACCTTATGCTAAGAAATGGTCACAGATGAGTGCATCGCGCCATAACCAATTACGGAAATTAAGTAAGTATTGGCTAAGTTTGGACGATAAAGAAAAAAGAAACTTGAAAAGACGTTTATATCATTGGAAGAATATGAAGGAGAGTGATCGTATACGTATAAAATACTGGTTTCATTGGTATCAACAGCAACCTGAAAAAATAAGAAAAAATATTTATTCAAGAAAGCAATGGTTTCAAAGTTTAAGCAGAGAAGAGCAGCGAGTTATAAAAAAGCATTGGCAGCTCATTGTTGCATCTAAAAAAAATAAAATACAAATAACATCATCTCAACTTGGTGAGAACTAATCATATCTTGACTCAACTTTCCTTTCTTATGGAAAAAATTATTAATAGTAACCCAACTAAAATAAAGGGGATACTTAATAGTTGCCCTGTGTTTAACCATAGTTCAGAGTTATAAGCTTCTTGCTTCGATTTTACAAACTCAATCAAAAAGCGTGCGATAAAGACAAAACTAAGTAGTATCCCAAATAACATACCAGATTTTTGTTTTATATTGCTTTTTTTATAAAGGGTTAGCAATACAATAAATATAAATAAGTAGGAAGTAGCTTCATAAACTTGAGCTGGGTGGCGTGCTACAGAATCGACTCGTTCAAAAATTATTGCCCAAGGTACAGAGGTTTTAATACCAATTATTTCTGAATTAAATAAATTTCCTGTACGAATAAAGGCTGCTAGTAGGGCGGTAGGTATTGCTAATCTATCTAAAAGCCATAAGTATGAATATTCTCTGGTGCGTTTAAATAAATATAAACCAATTAGCGCCCCGATAGCTCCACCATGACTGGCAAGACCACCTTCCCATATTTTAAGAATTTTTAAAGGGTGACTAAAGTAAAATTCAGGGTCGTAAAAAACTACATGACCTAAACGAGCACCAACAATAACACCTATAATCAAATACCAAAGTAGGGCATCTAAATCATCGGTACTTTTATTTTCACGCTTAAAAATCCATTGCATGATTTGAAAGCCAATAATAAACCCCAAAGCAAACAGCAGTCCATACCAATGGACAGTGAATGGTCCTAGAGAAACAAGAACAGGGTCAATATTCCAAGTAAAATAATTCATTAGAGTCCTTCGATTAATTTGGATTTTTTATGTGTGGTGCTTTATTTAGATAATATTTTTTTGGCTGCTGCAACAGCTTACCATTTATAAATATATTTTCTTGCTCTAAATTAACTGCATTCTCTGTGAGTAATTTGATTGCGGCAGGGTAGATAATATGTTCTATTATATGAACACGTTTAGCCAAGCTTTCGATAGTATCACCCGCTTTAATATCAACAATACCTTGAATAAGAACAGAACCAGCATCTAACTCTGGGGTTACAAAATGAACGCTGGCTCCATGCTGTTTTGCCTTATCTTCTAAAACCCGTTTATGTGTGTGTAAACCACGATATAGTGGTAGCAGGGAAGGGTGTATATTAATCAATTTTCCTATGTATTTTAAAACAAAGCCAGACGAAAGAATGCGCATAAACCCTGCGAGCACAATAATATCAGCAGAATAATTGTCAATTATTTGTGATAGAGCAGTATCAAATGCTTCTCGAGAATTATATTGCGTATGTTCAACAATATGACTAGGTATATTTTCTATTTCAGCTCTTTTTAGACCAAATACATTTTTTTTATTACTAATAACAGCCGATATATTTGCTTTAATTTCTCCTGTTTTTACTTTGTCGATGATTGCTTGAAGGTTTGAGCCATTACCTGAAATTAAAATGACGATATTTTTTTTAGTGTTAGACATACTCTACGTGTGCTTCTTCACTTTCAGACGCTTCGATACGTCCAATAACCCAGCTATCCATTCCTTGTAGGCGAATAATATTAATTATTTCTTCAACTTCGGTTTCTGGAACAACCACAACCATACCAATACCACAGTTAAAAGTACGCAACATTTCTGCGTCTTCAATATTCCCTTTTTCTTGTAACCAGTTAAATACTTCGGGGCGTTCCCAAGAGTTTAAATCAATAACCGCTTTGCTATTTGCAGGTAATACACGAGGTAAATTTTCAGTTAATCCTCCTCCTGTAATATGGGCGATAG
Source organism: Thiotrichaceae bacterium (assembly GCA_027009095.1). Classification (GTDB taxonomy): domain Bacteria; phylum Pseudomonadota; class Gammaproteobacteria; order Thiotrichales; family Thiotrichaceae; genus JAGLBW01. The sequence continues at coordinate 10,493 of JALVDG010000031.1, read as the reverse complement.
CATGGATATCATTTTGCTTCAATAATTGTAAGATAGGTTTTACATAAATATTGGTTGGTTTTAGTAAAGCTTTGCCTAGAGGTATGTCATCATCACCATTTTTTATGGTGTCGTCTAAAGAAGCTCCACTTATTTCTAAAACTTTACGAATGAGAGAGTAGCCGTTAGAGTGTGGTCCAGAAGACTCAAGACCGACAAGCACATTACCGTATTGAACATTTGATTGATCAAGTATTTCGTCACGCTCAACAACACCAACAGAAAAGCCTGCTAAGTCAAAATCAACCCCTGTATACATGCCTGGCATTTCAGCCGTTTCACCGCCAATCAAGGAAGCTCCTGCTAGCTCACAGCCATCTGCGATACCTTTAATAACGTCTTCTGCAATATTATTATTTAGCTTACCAGTTGCATAGTAATCGAGAAAGAAGAGTGGTTCAGCACCAACGACAATAATATCGTTTACACACATGGCAACAAGGTCAATACCAATAGTGTCATAAACACCCGCTTCTATCGCCAGTTTTAATTTTGTACCAACACCATCTGTTCCAGAAACTAATATAGGGCTTGTATATTTTGTCGGTATCGACATCAATGCTCCAAAACCACCGATATTGCCTAATACCTCTGGTCGTTTTGTTCGTTGTGTATGTGGTTTAATGCGATCAATAAGTGCATTACCTGTATCAATATCAACACCAGAATCACGATAGGTTAAAGAAGTTTTATTGTCGGGCATGGAGGGGGGATCCTGTGACTTATGTAATTGAAATAAGGATTCTAGCATATTATCAAAGCAATATAAGCTATGCTATACCTTAATTGCCACTTAATATTAATTTTAAGTACATTTATGGATAGAGCAAAGGAAATACTACAACATACTTTTGGGTATGATCAATTCCGTCACCAGCAGTCGGAGATAATAAGTACTGTTATTAGAGGAGAGGATGCTTTTGTGTTAATGCCTACAGGTGGTGGTAAATCATTATGCTACCAAATACCATCCTTAGTTCGTGATGGTATGGGAATTATTATATCGCCTCTCATTGCTTTAATGCAGGATCAAGTCAGTGCTTTGCGTCAACTAGGTCTTCGAGCTGCATTTTTAAATTCAACTCAAACGACAGAAGAATCAGATTATGTTAAAAACGCGCTACTTAATAATGAATTGGATTTTTTGTATGTAGCTCCTGAACGTCTGTTGATGTCTTCAACTTTAAATATGCTAAGTGGATGTCATATTGCTTTAATTGCAATTGATGAGGCGCATTGTGTATCACAGTGGGGGCATGATTTTAGACCTGAGTACCAACAGTTGTATGTACTTGCAGAACGTTTTCCTAATGTTCCTCGTATTGCTTTAACAGCAACCGCTGATGCAAAAACACGTAGTGAAATCATTAAACAATTAGGTTTATCACGAGCAAAAACATTTGTTAGTAGTTTTGACCGTCCTAATATACGTTATATTATTTCAGAAGCCCAAAATGCTAGAGCTAGATTATGGCAATTTATATCTGACAATCACTCTGAAGATTCAGGTATAATTTATTGTTTGTCAAGAAAAAAAGTAGAGGATACTGCTAAATTTTTATCATCTAAAGGACGCACTGCCTTAGCTTATCATGCAGGAATACCTGCTATAAAAAGACAACAGCATCAGGAGCGATTTTTACGTGAAGAAGGTGTTATTGTTGTTGCAACTATTGCCTTTGGAATGGGAATTGATAAGCCTGATGTTCGCTTTGTTGCACATTTGAGTCTACCTAAAAATATTGAGGCTTATTATCAAGAAACAGGTAGGGCAGGGCGTGACGGAGAGCCTGCTAACGCTTGGATGAGCTATGGTTTACAAGATGTTATAACCTTGCGAAGAATGATGGCAGAAGGCGAGGGCAACCCTGAGTACAAACGTATTATACAAAATAAATTAGATGCAATACTAGGGCTATGTGAATCGACACGATGTCGTCGCCAAATAATACTAAATTATTTTGATGAAGAGCTAGAAAAACCTTGTGGAAACTGTGATAACTGTTTGAATCCACCAGAGAAATGGGATGCATCAGTTGAAGCTCAAAAAGCTTTATCAGCTGTCTACCGTACAGGTCAGCAGTTTGGTGTTGCTTATGTGACCGATGTGTTACTTGGAAAAATAGATGAACGTATACAACGCAATAGACATGATCAGCTTGCGGTATGGGGCTTAGGAAAAAATTTAAAACAAGTCGAGTGGAGAAGCTTTTTCAGGCAATTAATTGCTCAAGGTTATCTTCATGTTGATATGGATAGATATGGTGCTTTAGAGCTAACAGAAAAAGCACGCCCTGTATTACGAGGTGAAGAAAAAATTTATGCTAGAAAATATAATTATAAGATTAAAAACAATAAAAAACAAGGAGTTAAAGAGTTAAAGCTTCGAGAGGCAGATAAAGAACTTTATGAAGCATTAAGGGTAAAGCGTCTAGAAATATCAGAAGAACAGGGTGTTGCACCATTTGTTATATTTCATGATGCAACACTGATTGAAATGGCAAGAAAAAGACCACAAACAGCTGATACGTTTCGTCATATAAGTGGTGTTGGAGACACAAAATTAGCACGTTATGGTGAGTTATTTATGGAGGTTATAAGCCAATTTCCACTAGGTGAGTTATTAACAAATAATTTCTCTGATACCGTAAATGATACATTAGTTTTATATCAGAAGAATATGAGCATTGAGGAAATTGCAAAACAAAGAGGCTTTGCAGTATCAACAATTTACAGTCATTTATCAGAAGTAGTAGAAGCTGGGCTATTAAAAGCGAAGGACGTATTAGATATATCAGATGAAGATATTCGTTTAATCGAAAATATGGCTGAATCATTAAATACAAAACATGAGAAGGTATTAAAACCATTGTACCTAGCGTTAGAAGAAAAATGGGAATATAACGTTTTAAGATGTGTTGTTGCTGGAATTTAGCTATTTGAGCAACTTTATTACACTGAAAATTGCATAATAATGGTTATTTAACTACGCATAATGGTTATTATGTTAAATGTAAGATGCAATATCGCATCTTTTCCTATAAAAACGTCCTAAAAAAAATCACTAGGACACAAAAAAACCCTTAGTCTATTTAGATAAGGGTTTTTCTAAGCACTTAAGATTTAGCTATTATTTATTAGCTGCTTCTTCACGCTCTTTTGCTTCTTTAATCACTTCTTCCGAGATATTTTTAGGGCATGGTGAATAATGAGAGAATTCCATGGAGAACTGCCCTCGACCTGATGTCATTGTACGTAAATCACCAATGTAACCAAACATTTCACTCAATGGGACATCGCATTTTATGTTAACACCTGTTACCCCAGACTCTTGAGATTTAATCATGCCGCGACGACGGTTAATATCACCAATAACATCACCAACATGATCTTCTGGAGTGAAAATATCTACTTTCATAACCGGCTCTATTAACTGAGGACCAGCTTGAGGAATTGATTGTCTAAATGCGCCGCGTGCTGCTAATTCAAATGCTATTGCTGAGGAGTCAACGGCATGATAAGCACCATCCATCAATGTTACTTTAACATCTAAACATGGAAAACCAGCAAGTACGCCCTTTTCCATCATGCTAGCAAAGCCCTTCTCAACAGCAGGCCAGAATTCACGAGGAACGTTACCACCTGTTACTTTTGATTCGAAGGTATACCCTTCTCCTGGCTCACCTGGCTCGATAATGTAATCAATTTTACCATATTGACCAGAACCACCAGATTGTTTCTTATGTGTATAGCTATCTTCAACAGATTTTGTAATTGTCTCACGGTATGCAACCTGAGGCTTACCTACTTCAACTTCAACACCGTGTGCACGACGCAAAATGTCGATTTTAATATCTAGGTGTAGTTCTCCCATTCCCTTGAGGATTGTTTCACCACTATCTTCGTCTGTTTCAACGATGAAAGTAGGATCCTCTGCAATCATTTTACCAAGAGCAACTCCCATTTTCTCAGAAGCTGCCTTGTTGACAGGAGAAACAGCTATAGAAATGACTGGTTCTGGAAATACCATTGGTTCAAGCGTCGCTGGACTTTTTGGATCACACAAGGTATGACCTGTTTGAACATTCTTCATGCCTAATATAGCACAAATATCACCCGCTTGAGCAGAATCTAGTTCGATACGATCTTCTGCAGACATTTCTACAATACGTCCGATACGTTCTGTCTTTCCTGTGAAAGAGTTAAGTACCGTCATGCCCTTCTCTAAGCGACCTGAATAAACTCGGATAAAGGTTAATGCACCATAACGATCATCCATTATTTTAAATGCTAATGCACGTAATGGATAATCAGGATCAACTAATGCAAATTTTCCTGTTTCGTTACCTTCTTCGTCAACTTCTGGTTGAGGATCAACTTCAACAGGATTTGGTAAGTAATCAACAACAGCGTCCAGTACTAATTGAATACCTTTATTTTTAAAGGCAGAACCACAATATGTAGGGAAAAAATCAAGTGCAATGGTACCTTTACGAATACATGCTTTAAGCGTATCCATATCAGGCTCTTCACCTTCAAGGTACTGCTCCATTGCTTCTTCATCTTGCTCAACAACTGTCTCAATTAAGAACTCGCGATGCTCTTCAACCAAGTCAACCATATCCTCAGGAATATCTTCAATTTTGTAACTTAAAGGATCACTTGAGTCATCCCATATCCATGCTTTACGTGTAAGAAGATCAACCACTCCAACAAAATCATCTTCGATTCCGATTGGTAAAACCATAGGTACTGGAACAGCACCTAGAATATCCCTTATCTGCCCAACAACTCTAAAGAAATCGGCACCTACACGGTCTAGTTTATTGACGAGAATAATACGTGCAACTTCTGATTCATTAGCATAACGCCAGTTAGTTTCTGATTGAGGCTCAACACCACCAGAACCACAGAAAACCCCAATACCACCATCTAATACTTTAAGTGAACGATAAACTTCAACGGTGAAGTCAACGTGACCTGGGGTATCAATGATGTTTAGACGATGATTATTCCAAGTACAACTTACTGCAGCCGACTGGATAGTGATACCACGCTCTGCTTCTTGCTCCATAAAATCGGTTGTTGCCTCACCATCGTGCACTTCGCCGATTTTATGAATTTTACCTGTAAGGCTTAATATACGTTCTGTAGTCGTTGTTTTACCAGCATCAACGTGCGCAAAAATACCAATATTTCGGTAGAGGGTTAAATCAGTCATACTTAATGTTCTCTAAAAAGACCGTGTTTTCTGTTGTAAAAAGAACACCAATACTGAGTGTGTTCTCGCTAAAATTTAATGTAAAAACGCCGATATATACCGCCACGACGATTATAGCCGAGGGATTATATGTAAAGATCAAACAATTTTCATGTTTAATTTTAAACTTAATGAAATATGCAGATAATTCTAGGTGATTAATTTAATTTTTACAGACAAAAAAATCAAACTATATTATAAATAACAACAAGTTATATATTAAATTAAGTATTTCACCAATAAACATAATAATTAATCATTATGCTTTTTTAATTTTAATACAGAAAAAAGCATCAACAATATGAGTGGAAGTACACCTATATTCACCATTTTCCAGCCAAATTGATACTGCAATGCGCCTGCCGATAAAGAAGAGATCGTCACCGTTGTAAACACTAAAAAATCATTAATGGCTTGTGCTTTAGATTTTTCTTGGGGTTGATAAGAGTCGGTGAGCAATGATGTTGCGCCAATAAATAAGAAATTCCAACTAAGCCCTAGAAAAATAAGTGCCACAGAGAAATGCCATGTGCTTTGTCCTAATAAATTAATGGCGACACAAATAAACGCAAAAATAACACCCCATAATAATATATTCACTACACCAAAACGCATAATAAGGTTGCCTGTAAAAAAGGATGGCACAAACATGGCTAATACATGCCACTGAATAACAAACATGGTATCACTAAAACTGTGTGCATGATGCATCATCGCCAATGGAGTTGCCGTCATAACTAGCGACATAACACCATAACCAAACATGCCACAAATTAATGCGGTACTAAACTTAGGCTGTGATATCAACTCTTTCCATGCTCTTACTTTTCCCTCAACTTGTTCTGCTTTTGCATTAGGTAGCTTAATAAATGTAAGCACCAGTAGTGTTAAAACATAAAAAGCGACGACAAAGAAAAAGGCTCCCGCAAATTGTGAGTTTGCAATATTCTCGCCCAATGCAGAATGCATGTTTAACTCGGAGAATACATATTTGGCGATAACAGACAAGTTTGGGCCAATTAAAGCGGCAAATATCCCCCCTACCATTACATATGATATCGCCCTACTTTTAAATTCATTATGTACCAAATCAACGGCAGCAAAACGATAGTAATTACCAAAGCCATTAAACATACCTAAACAAACAGCAGCAATTAAAAACAACCAAAATTGACTATTCAAAATAGCAATAATAGCGAACACTCCCCCCGCTATGCCGATAAAGCTAGCTAGGATAAACCCCGCCTTTCGCCCAAATTTACCCATAAATAAAGAGGCTGGGGCACTGGTTAACATCATCGCTAAGAACTGTAATGAAATAGGTAAAGTGACCAAAGACTTATCCTCAAGCATGGGTAAGCAAGCTAATGCTGATACCGCAATCATCAATATATTGCTGCTTTGCATAAGCGATTGGCAAATAGCCAAAAGATAAACTGAATAAGGGATTCCTTTGGCTGGTTTTAAAGCATCTTCGCGTGCATCGCTTAGTTGGCTCAATTTAACTCCTGTTTGATCATAAAATAATGGATTAGGGATAAAAAATACGCTAAAGGACTTTATCGAAAGCTTTTATTGGAGATTACAATAGAACCTGTGACATACTCCGTCCATTAATATTTTATGATAATGACCATCGACAAAACTGATCTAGAAAGGACTCAATATGTCTCAAGCAACAGACCGCCCTGTCTCTCGCGCACTCATTAGTGTATCGGATAAAACAGGTATACTTGAACTTGCTCAAAAATTAACTAACCGTGGTATCGAAATACTTTCTACAGGCGGTACGGCTAAACTTTTGGCTGATCACAATGTAGCTGTCACCGAAGTATCTGATTATACAGGCTTCCCTGAGATGATGGATGGACGTGTTAAAACACTACACCCTAAAATTCATGGTGGGATTCTTGCACGTCGTGGTACTGATGATGAGGTAATGGAGGCACATGATATTCCACCGATTGATCTTATTATTGTCAATCTTTACCCTTTTGAAGCCACGATTGCAAAAGATGATTGTACTTTAGAAGATGCGATTGAAAATATAGATATTGGTGGTCCTACAATGGTACGTGCTAGCGCAAAGAATCATGCGCATGTCACCATTGTTGTTGATCCGACTGATTATGATCTTATTGAAACTGAACTGGCAGATAATAATGGCATAATCAGCCAGAATACTCGCTTTCGCCTTGCCACTAAAGCATTTGAACATACGGCTAAATACGATGGCATGATTGCTAATTATCTGGGCAAAATTGTCGAAAATGAAAAGCCAGAAGGTTTCGCTACGACCTTCAATGTACAGTACCGAAAAGCACAAACAATGCGTTATGGTGAAAACCCACATCAACAAGCTGCTTTTTATATTGCTGATAATCAACACGAAGCCAGCGTATCTACGGCTAAACAGCTACAAGGTAAAGAGCTTTCTTACAACAATATTGGTGATACCGATGCGGCACTGGAGTGTGTCAAACAGTTTGAAGATACGCCTGCATGCGTTATCGTCAAACACGCTAATCCTTGCGGTGTAGCAACAGGTGATACTATCTTAGAAGCTTATGATCGTGCTTTTCAGACAGACCCCGAATCAGCCTTTGGTGGTATTATCGCCTTCAATCAAAGTTTAGATGCCGAGACAGCACAGAAAATTGTTGATCGTCAATTTGTCGAGGTCATCATTGCCCCTACGGTTAATGAAGCCGCCAGTGAAATTATAAAAACTAAGAAAAATGTTCGTTTACTAGAATGTGGCAGATTTAGCACCCCACAAGCACGCTTAGATTATAAACGTGTGAATGGTGGCTTATTAGTTCAGGATGCAGATTTAGCTTTGTATAATGAGCTAGAAGTTGTCACAGACCGCACTCCTAGCGATAAAGAAATGCAAGATTTACTGTTTGCATGGAAAATTGCCAAGTTTGTTAAATCTAACGCCATTGTATATGCAAAAGATCAGATGACGATTGGTGTTGGCGCAGGACAAATGAGTCGTATTAACTCTGCCCGTATTGCAGGTATCAAAGCAGAACATGCAAACTTAGAAGTAAAAGGCTCTGTCATGGCATCGGATGCCTTCTTCCCCTTCCGCGATGGTATCGACGCTGCCGCAGAAGCAGGTATCGCAGCAGTAATCCAGCCAGGTGGTTCGATACGAGATGATGAAGTCATCAAAGCAGCTAACGAGGCAGGAATGGCGATGGTATTTACCAAAATGAGACATTTTAGGCATTAATTAGTAGTGAATATGCCGTGGGGCACGAAACACAGAAGCATTAGCTTCAAATCTGTGTTTCGTACCTCAATACAGTCTCCTCTAAATCAAGCAAACTACACAGAACAATACGAAAATACTGTTATTGCAAATTAAACAGGCTAAGAAAGGCTTTGCCAATATAACGATTAGGATCAAAAGTAAATAAAAAAGCGATAAATAAACCTGTATATCCCCCTATCATTGTACCTTTATGTTTTATTACATTACCTTTACGAATAGCATGTATACCTATAAATAGGCTTACCAGTGATACAATAGATAAAATATGTATTGCACTAAAGCCACCTGATATTTGTATCGCAAAGGAACCGATTGCAGTCACTAAAATAGCGATTGCCCATAAGCGACCTAATATTTTATGCAGTGTTGTTCCTTTTTGAATCAATAATATAAATGCACCTAATAGCAATGCGATTGATGCTGCGACTAGGTGAATTAGAATAGTCAGTTCTGGCATCTATCGAGACAGTGCGTTTTTGTTAAAGTCACGGTTTGTTAAGCCAGTACGAAACTTGTAATTACTCCACTGTAGTACGGTACTTTTTCCTGTAATGTGATTTTGCATTTTCATAGTACTAGGTCGCCAGTATTTACCAAGGTATTGTTTAAACCCTGATGATATTAAGGTCTTCATTTTTTGACCTTTACGATCATAAAATTCTACTTTTATGTTACGATACTCTTTGGTATCTAGCCAGCCAATTTGTTTGCTATAACCTGAATATTTATAAGCTGGAATACGTTCGATAACATGACATTTCCAACCTTTTCCGCAAGGCTCTTCACGTAGGTATTTATACTTGAATTTTTCAATTTCCTGAGAGCCTAGATCTTCAAAGGCAAACTCACTTCCCATAAACGGACCTGATTTATTACGTGAGTTAATTCGTTTTACACGTTTTAATGCAGGCAAATAAAGCCATTGATCATCTGGCTTTAGACCATGGGAAAAAGTCAACATTGCGGTACCTTTGACATCAGCAGGTGTGTCAAATAAGGATAATGATTTATCCCCATCTCCTTTTATCTCTAAAACTTTACTGCGTATCTTGCGGATACTCACCTGCCCTGCTCGATTTTTAAGTGTCATCACCATATTCGCTGTGGTATCACCGAAACCTATATTACGAGCATCTGCCTCTTTTGCGATGCGTAAACCGTGTTCTTGTGGTGTTTCCGCGAGCGCATTAATAGTAAATAAACTTATTGCAACAGGTAACGCAACTTTCATCATTATTTTAATCATTTTATTTCCTTGATTATTTAATCTTAAATTTCACATCATTATTGACAACAAAACTATCTGTTTGTTGCTTGTCAATTTGGTTTATTTATTTCACCCCCTTGATGCTTAAAAAAACAAAGATATTAAGTATCAAAGGCTTATAAAGTGATATATGTATTTCTAAGTACTTATCGGCTTAACCATCCATCTAATTTAATTAATAACGGTGGTAATAAAAGAAAATCAGCTAATAGTGCAAAGATAATTACAATAGAGGTTAATAGCCCCATTCCTGCATTTAACTCAAACGATGAGGTTGATAACACTAAGAAACCTGCAATTAAGGCTAGTGATGTGACCCATAGTGCAACACCAACAGTTGAGAAGGCGTAACGTATCGCATCTTCTGCGCTTAAATTCTGCTCTTTACGCGCACGAATGTATTTACTTAAAAAATGAATGGTATCATCGACGACTATGCCTAATGTCATAGCAGTTACCACTGATAAGGCTAAACCAATTTCACCATCTATAATTGCCCAGAAGCCAAATGCCATTCCAGCAGGTACAAGATTAGGAATAAGGCTTAATAAGCCATAACGCCAAGATCCCAAGGCAACAATTAAGATAAGAGAAATAAGTAATAAAGCGATTGTTGTTCCTGTCAGCATACTCTTGATATTGTT
>JALVDG010000030.1 GCA_027009095.1 Thiotrichaceae bacterium | reverse complement strand
TACACCTTGAGACCATGCTCCTCTATTATCGCCAAATCCTGAAGTCGCCTCAATTGCATCTTTGCCAATAGCTAATACTAAATTTTCATTAATGGGGTGCAGATAATCGGAATAACCCTTTATTTCTAACTCTCCCGCTACAAAAGGGTCTTTAGGGTTTGATAAATCAAGAATATACAAAGGATCAGTGGTTTTAAAAGTGACTAAATAAGCTTTGTTGCCTAAAAAGCGAGTTGCATAAATTTGTTCTCCCGCCTTTCCTAGTGGTTCTGGGTGTTTGTTATTTGGCAATGTTGATAGAACTTTAAGAGTATCAGTTGTGTTGCTATCTTCTTTCAGTAGGGTGAGCTTAGCAGGGGAGATCTTGCTATTAGCATTGTTTCCTGTGTAAGTAATGACACCTAATACATCATTGTTTTCACCCATACGAAATGATTTTGAATCTTGCTTCCAGCCTAAATGACCTTTAACTTGTGCAGAGCCTTTATAAGCAATAGAAGTTCCTGCTAGTGCAAATTTATGAATATCGGTTGTAATATTACTGTTGTACTCTGCAATATTATTTTTAGCTTTATAGCTATACTGTGTGGTTGCTAAATAAAGTGATTTTGAAGAAACATATAGAGCTTCTGCTGAACCCACATAGCAAGTACCTTGTGGTTTTGCTGTGCTATCGTTAAGGTCAATGCTTAATATATTAATAATACTAGCTTGTTGATTTTTTGACTCGGTATAATTATTTGTAAAACAGTTTGATGCTGATAAAACATCGCCTTTATTGATACCATTAATAGCATAATCAGGTAAGAAATCGGCAAGAGAGGCGGTCTCTATTAATGCACGATTTTTAGCAACATCTTCTTTTGTCGAAGGATAATCTATAAGTCCCTTCAGAAAGGGAGTATGTCGTGTTGCAATATAAAGTGTGTTTCCTATACGGCGGCTACTAATTAACTGTCCATCGACCTTTAGGCTATTTATTTTGCTAAGCTTACCCTTTTTAGCATTAAAAAAATCGAGCTTAGTCGAACGGTTATTCCAATAAATAGGAGCAAACCACTGATCCCAAAAAAACTCATCATTACCTGATAAAGAAATCAATTTATTGTCCGCGAGATAAAGACCAGAAATCTTTTGCGAATCAGGCGTATCAACCACTGTCGTGCTAGTTAAAATAGCTTCATCATTTTGTATGGAAAATATTTTTATTGATGGCTTTTTGCTAGAGGCAACATATAAAAATGAGCCATCATTTTTTAGGCGATCTGCTTCATCTACATCACTTTCTTGAGTGTTAGTAGTCGAATAGCCTTTATTTGTTGTTCCTGTATCTGCATACATTATCGCGGGTGTAATTTTTCCATAAGTCTCTAGCATAAGTTGTTTTATGCTCTGTTTTAAAGAGGCATCACTGCTACTGCGTTGAAGCTTTATTTTTTTATTATCGCTTAGTGTTATTTTATCTGTATTTGACTGTCTGCCACCACCACATGCGCTTAGCACTAGAGATAAAGATGTACATGCAATTATAATTTTTATATTCATTTTTATGTGTTTATCCAATATATCTTTATAAACCTTTCTGTATTGTAACATGAATTATTAATGTAAGAGTTGATTTTCAGAGCATATTTATGTAGAGCCTACTTTAAATTTAAAATCATTTTTTTGAATACCCTTGATGTATGAGTCGAATGCCCATAGCTATTGCTCGTACATCAACCAGAACCAGTTCAAGTTTTTATCAGACTATACTTAGTATAGAATCCTGACTCAATTAGTTGGTTATATTAATTAAGGGTTATTGTTACTTATCAATGACTCTTTTATCATTGATCTTATAGCGTGCTTTTAGATGATATAGAAAGCACTCAGATACTTATTAAATTTTACGGAGACATAGAATATGTCAGAGCTATCACGCGAGAATATAGATGCGTTGCTAAAAGGAATAAATGACCGATATTTAGAAAAGGATTTGATTTCTGCAAATGTAGTTAAATCGGTGGAGATAAAAGACGCTACCGTCTTCGTGCGTATTGAATTAGGATATCCAGCGGGTTCATATCGAGATGAGTTGTCAGCAGAAGTTAAATCCGTATTAGAAGCAGATGATGCTATTGATAAGGCTGAAATTGTTGTCGAACAAAGAATATCTGCTCATTCAGTACAAAAAAGCTTAAAGCGTATAGAAGGTATTAAAAATATTATTGCCGTTGCTTCGGGCAAAGGTGGTGTGGGTAAATCCACAACCTCTGCAAACTTAGCGTTAGCATTAGCAGCAGATGGTGCAACCGTCGGTATTTTAGATGCAGATATTTATGGACCAAGTCAACCTCGTATGTTAGGTATGTCGGGTAATCCTGAGTCTAAAGATGGTAAAACACTTGAGCCAATGGAAAACTATGGCTTAAAAGCCATGTCGATAGGCTTTCTTGTCGAAGAAGAGACCCCAATGATCTGGCGTGGTCCTATGGTAACGCAAGCTTTAGAGCAATTATTAAATGATACTAATTGGGGAGATTTAGATTACCTTATCGTTGATCTACCTCCAGGAACAGGTGATACACAATTAACACTATCACAAAAAATTCCAGTTAGTGGTGCGGTGATCGTCACAACTCCCCAAGATATTGCCTTATTAGATGCGCGTAAAGGATTGAAAATGTTTGAGAAGGTAGAGGTGCCTGTCTTGGGTATCGTAGAGAATATGAGTATTCATATTTGTAGTGAATGTGGGCATGCAGAGCACATATTTGGTGAAGGTGGTGGTCAGCGTATGGCTGATGAACATGATGTTGATTATCTTGGTTCATTACCTCTCGATATGAGTATTCGTGAGCAAGCAGATAGCGGTAATCCATCGGTAGTATCTGATCCTGATGGAAAAATAGCAGAGTTATATAAGGATATATCTCGTGCAATGACATCGCGTTTAGCAGCTCAAGCAAAGGATTACAGCACTAAATTCCCTAATATTGTTATCCAAAGTACTTAAGTCGTTCTGACGTTCTAACTTAAAGCAGACTATTTTTAAAAGCCCCATCAGATTAAGTTCTAATGGGGCTTTATAGTATGTGTTATTTATACCGTAATAGATTTTATTAAAGATTTTATGTTTTTACGCAGAATGAACAGGTATGATTAATCTAGCACTTCATCAACCCCAAACTTGTTGGAGTACTGGGTATATTTATGTATGATTTTTAAACCTTTTGGATGTTATGATGATAAAAAAAATAGTATTAATATTTGGCTTAATGATGTTATTAACAGGGTGCTCAACTGGTGGTATTAAAGGTCTTGTAGAGCGTCCAGATGTTTCTATTCAAAAAGTTGAAATGGGAAAAATCAGCTTATCAGGAGGTTCAGCTAAATTTTTATTAAAGGTTACAAACCCTAATCGCTTTCCAATACCTCTTTCTGGTTTTGATTATGGTTTACGTTTAAATGGTATTGAAGTAGCCAATGGTACAAGAGAACAAAAAATAACAATTGGAGGAGGGGAGTCAGCTGTTGTTGCCGTTCCATTAGTCTTTAGTTTTAGTAATATGTTAAGTATGCTACCTAACCTAATGAGTAGTCGTGATTTAAAGTATGATCTATCAGGATCTATTCATTTCCCCTGGTTTAACCTACCCTTTAGCCGCAAGGGTGGAACCTCTTTTTCTCGATAATAGCTGCCAAAAGATATAAAAATATGAGTATTAAGTCAGATAATTGGATTCGTAAAATGTCGCTAGAAGAGGACATGATTAGTCCTTTTGAAGTAGGGCAGATTCGAGAGCGCAATGGTGAACGCATTGTTTCGTATGGAACTTCAAGCTATGGTTATGATGTACGTTGTGCCGATGAATTTAAAATTTTCACCAATATCAACTCAGCCATTGTTGACCCAAAATCGTTTGATGAAAATAGCTTTGTTGATGTGCAATCTGATGTTTGTATTATTCCTCCTAACTCCTTTGCATTAGCGAGAACTGTTGAGTATTTTAAAATACCGCGCAGCGTATTAACGGTTTGCTTGGGTAAGTCAACCTATGCCCGTTGCGGTATTATTGTAAACGTAACGCCATTAGAACCAGAATGGGAAGGTCATGTAACACTTGAATTTTCCAATACAAGCCCTTTACCTGCTAAAATATATGCAAACGAGGGGGTAGCGCAGATGTTGTTTTTTGAATCAGATGATATTTGTGAGACATCCTATAAAGACCGTGGCGGAAAGTATCAAGGTCAAGAAGGGGTAACACTTCCTAAAGCATGATGCACTAGTGAGCGATTAAGTTACAAGGTGTTCTTTATAATTAATGATACTAGCAAAATATAAATAGTGAGAATGGAATATGAATTCTGAAAAAGTTGTCTTTGCATTTTTTATTGTACTAGCCTTAACACTTAATTTTGGCTTCTTTATAGGTAGTTTTGAAATTCCAGAACATCATCATGCCTATGAATTATTTGCTGCAATTGTCGTAAGCTTAATTGCAACCGTCTTAAAATTTGGCGACCGAACTCATATAGGTGCTGTCTTTATGGCGACAAGTTTAGTGGCTGATCTTCAGCTAATTGCTGCTGCAATTGTTTGGGGAGTGGTGGTTAATGTCTTTGATGATGTGTTAAGTGGTAGCTCTTTGGCAACGGTTATTTCTCTATCAGGTGGTGCTTTATTAGCTAATATTACTTCTGTTGTTTTATTGGTTGCAGAAACTATTACAGTTCGTCGATAAATTCAATTTAAGGATGCTGGATTAAATAAAATGTGGAACTTAATAGCAAATTTTTATTCCAGCTTGAATGATCTAAAGAGGCACGTCGTTGCTTTACGTAACGATTTGAGATCATACAAGCAAGGCAGAGGTGTTAGCTTAAGTTTTACAAATTATTTGTTCCTAAGTCTTAACATAATCATTTAATCAACTATGCCTAACCTAATTTACATTCTATTTAGACGGTTACGCTCTCCCCTTATCTTTTTAATTCTCGTTTACGCCATCTCTATGACAGGGTTTATACTTATTCCTGGTGTAGATGATCAAGGACAGCCTTACCATATGTCCTTTTTCCATGCCTTTTATTTCGTTAGTTTTATGGGGACGACTATAGGCTTTGGTGAAATTCCTTATACTTTTACAGGAGCACAACGTTATTGGACTTTACTTTCCCTATATGCAACGGTTATAGCATGGCTGTATAGTATTGGCTCTATTTTAAGTTCATTTCAAGATCCTGCATTTCGTCAACAATTAAAGCTGAATAGTTTTACCCGTAAAGTAAGCAGTGTAAGAGAGCCTTTTTATCTTATTTGTGGCTATGGCGATACAGGTAGTCAGTTAGCACGAGCATTAGCAAAAGAAGGTATTCTATCCATTATTATCGATAAAAACCAAGACCGTATAAATGAGCTTGAAATCACTGACTTTACTATCCCACCTCTTTGGATTTGTGCCGATGCCTCTCATTCCGAAGTAT
>JALVDG010000029.1 GCA_027009095.1 Thiotrichaceae bacterium | reverse complement strand
TTGAAAACACACAGTTACCAGAACTGGAAGTTTAGTAATAATTCAATTTAAAACACAAGCCATTAATTTATCTTAAGAAATAATCCTATGAAAAATAAAATATTATTAATTACTTTTGTTATCAGCATTCTTAGTCTACAAGGTTGTGCGAGTCAAATTATAGGTGCTGCGACAACTGCAACCGTCGCTGTTGCCTCTATTCCTGTAAAGATGAGTGCAGCAGCTGCGAGTGCAGCCACTAATACGGTCATTGATCGGGTTGTTGGGAAGTAGTATTTTTCCCTCCGCCCGATGCGTTAGCGAGGCGGAGCTAAAAACCCCATTCTAACCGCGCCGAGCATTTGCCCGAGAGAATGGATCAGCAGTGAAAGTGTTTGAGCGTAGTTTACGGAGCGAGTTTTTTCACTGCCCATTCTCTCGGGTAAAGCGCAGGAGTAAGCGGTTAGCTGGGTCGCCTTTTCTTTGCTTACTTTCTTTTGGCGACGCAAAAGAAAGTAAGTCGTAGCCCTTGTAAGAAAGAGAGAAAAATAATCTAAACTCAAAAGGGCTACGAAAACCTTCACTGATATTCTAAAGAGTGATTGCGTAACATCAGCTACTTAGGGTGTAAGCTGAGTAGTTACCATTCCCTATGGTTGCAAACGCTCGATAGACCAAGCATCTCCCACTCGCTGATATTCAAAGCGATCATGAATACGCGCTGCGCCACCTTGCCAAAATTCAATTTTTTCAGGTACAACACGATAGCCTCCCCAAAAATCGGGGAGAGGGATTTCTCCTGAGTGAAATTTTGCCTTCATTTTCTCTAATTGGCTTTCCAACAAAGAACGGGAGGGAATAGGGCTACTTTGATTCGATGCCCAAGCACCTAATTGACTGCCTTTAGGACGAGAGAGAAAATATTTTAATGATTCAGCCGTCGAGACTTTTTCTGCTGTTCCTGTAATTTCAATCTGACGCTCTAAGTCTGTCCATGGAAATAACAATGCTACATTCGCATTTTCAGCAATTTCTTGTGATTTTTGACTGCTATAGTTAGTGAAAAACACAAAACCTTTCTCATCAAAAGTTTTCAATAAAACAGTGCGTAAACTTGGCTTTCCCTGAGCAGAAACAGTTGCCAAACTCATTGCACTCGCATCTTGAATACCTGCCTTATCTGCCTGTATAAACCATTTTTCAAACTGCTCAAATGGATTATCACTTAAATTTTTACGGCGCAAACCACCCTTTGTATACTCCCGACGATAATCACTCAGATCCATTTTTTACCTCATTTATTCTGCATATTTATTTTAAATAATTATACAAGTTTTCATAAGGAGCGTATTTTATATTCTTTACAGTGTTTATTTCTTGTAAGCTGGGCATGATGATATAAATGGATAAAATTTTCACTAATGAAACTTGCAAAATCTAACCATAAACCCTTTCTACTAGGTGTACGCGATACACTGCCTCTAGTTATTGCGGCAACACCTTTTGCCATTGTTTTTGGTGCATTAGCGGTTAGTAATGGAGTATCCGAGTGGTTTATTATGTCGATGTCGCTCTTTGTCTTTGCAGGTGCTTCACAATTTATTGCCATCGCTTTGCTGGCGACCGCCACCGCCTTTCCTATTATTTTACTCACTGTTTTTATCGTTAATTTACGTCATATGTTGTATTCCGCCTCCTTAATGCCACAAATGACAAAAGTATCCCAATGGCTAAGAGCACCTATGGCGTTCTTTTTAACCGATGAGACGTATGCTGTTGCGAGTAATCGAGCATTTCAACAGCCTGATAAGTCTGGTTTTATTGCATATTATCTAGGCTCTGGAATATATATGTATAGCAACTGGGTTTTCTTTACATGGGTAGGCATGACGCTAGGAAAAAGTATTCCTGATATAAGTAGTTGGGGACTAGATATTGCAATGATAGTGGCATTTATCGGTATCGTTGTACCAATTTTAAGAAAACGAGCAGATTGGGCATGTGCGCTTAGCGCAGGAGTTGGTGCTGTATTGACTTACGACTGGCCACATCAAACAGGTTTATTATTTTCCTCTTTTATTGCCATATCGGTTGGTCTGTTAATCAGTTTTATAGACAAAAAGGAAAAGCCTAATGACTGAGTGGATGCTAATAGTAGGAATGATGTTGTTAACCTTTGTGCCACGCTATATTCCTTTTGCATTAGCAGGAAAGGTAAATATACCAGACTGGCTGTCTAAGGCTTTAGGTTTTGTACCCATTGCTGTCTTGACGATAATAATCGTACAGTCGGCTTTAATACGAGATCATCAAGTTTCCATATCACTCCAAAATCCTCATTTAATGGCATCTATCATCGCTTTCTTTGTTGCTATTATTACTCGTCATTTATTTTTAACTATTATTGTGGGTTTGCTTTCTTTTTTGCTGATGAAGTCTATTCTTTTCTAAACAATATAGAACGTGCTGTTTAATAACAGGAAAAGTAATGATAGATTGCAGGAGTAATTTGTTAGCTTCACATAGGGTAGAAACTCTAAATAGTTTTAATCAATTTATTTGTTTTTTTAAGGAGTAAAAAGATGCATATAGAAGCAGGTGTCGTAGAAGGTAGTAAAATGTTACTGAGTTACGCAACGGGAACAGCAGTTTTGGCAACTACTGCTAAATTAACTTGGGAGCATATTAATAAAAATGGTTTATTAGCATTGCTTCTGAGAACTCTTATATCAACAGGCTTAGTCTTTATATTTTTTGAGGTATTTCCTCATTATCCTGTTGGAATAAGTGAGGTGCATCTTATTTTAGGAACAACCTTACTTATGATCTTTGGTTTAGCACCCGCAATGTTGGGACTAGCATTTGGATTGTTTTTACAAGGTATAACGGTGGCTCAATTTGATTTGCCACAATATGGAATGAATGTAACAACATTACTTGCTAGTATGCTTGTTCTTTATCTAGCGACTAAAAAAATAATCCCAGAAAAAACAGCTTATAAAGACATCAGCTATACACAGATGCTTAAAATGTCAGTAGTTTGGGAAGGAGCAATTGTAAGTTGGGTCGCTTTCTGGGCGTTTTATGGACAAGGGGTTAGTGGTGAAAATATCCAAAATGTATTCACTTTTGGTAGTGCATATATGTTAGTCATTCTCTTAGAGCCACTTATTGATCTTGCTATTCTTTCAATTATTAAAGTTTACTATAAGAGAGCTTCTTGCAATATTTTGTTTAATGATCGTCTTACTAATTGTAAAACTATAAGCTCATAGCAGTTTTAAAAACTGGAGTTAATTTAAGGCTAAGTTTAAGGTTCTATAAGTTTTGTTCTCTTGTTTGCAAAGAGCTGGTTGTATAAATACCAGGAGCCTGATAGTAGCGAAAGAACGTATCAGCATAATCGACTAACTCACTATCTGTTTGTTTCTTTAGCGGTTTAAATAAAGCCTCCGATAGATCAAGCCCTATACCAGCATAAAGCTCGGTTGTTTTCTTTTTAAAATAGGGCTTGTCATCTCTTTTAAAGCCTCTTGTTTTGTAGCCTAATTGTAGTTCTACATATTTAAGTGGTGTTGTTTTTAGCTTTTTAAAACCACCTAGTTTTAAAACAGCGGAATAGTTATAACCTGTATAATCGGTAATAGGGTGACCCTTATCAGCTTTACTTGGATGATACTCAACACGCAGGTCTAATTTATCTCTAAGCCCTGGAACCGTGTTTTTAAGATATGAAATACCAATGCCTGTGCTATTCATAATCATATCTTCATAAGAAAACCCATGATCTGATGATACGCCATCGAATGCCTCAACAAATAACATTAAACCTGCGGAGAAAATTGCCCCTTTAAGTGCGGCATCATTACGATTTCCTGTTTTATAATAAAGACGGTCGGTTAAAAACTCATCCATAACATAGCTTGAATAGAGGTGACCTAATTTATCAGCACCGCCACTGCCTGTATCCATTCCAAAAAAACCTTCATTATTAAACTTAAAAGAAGAGTTTCCCCACTTCCATTCTTTTAAACCTAAATAAAGGATGCCACCTGCCAGCCCTCCAATCTCCCACTTTAACTCTTTTGCTGCCTCACCTACTGTCAGCACCTTATTTGTATCAACAACTGTTTCAGCATGAGCAATGGAACAAGAAAAAATTAAGCACCCCATAAGAGCTTTAGTAGTAATAGACATTATAAATTTTCCAAAAAGATAATAATGGTTTAGATAGAATATGATTATATCGCTTAACGATATTACTTACATGCAAATTCTTACAGCAGGTTATTTATTAAAACAACAGGCGTTTTTTTATAAGGATATTAATATTTTTATTTATCTATTAAATAAAGGGCTTCTATACTTGATCGGCTTAGATCAATAAGTTTTAAATATAGAACATTCTGTCACCCTAAGATGTTCCTGCGTCATATTCATCACTTTTGTTCAGTCTTCAATAAGGTATGCATCTGTTAAAAGAGCGAGCTACTATTTTTAATAATAATTTAAGGAACCAATATGTCTAATCCATATTCTCCCCCTCAAAGCAATATTCATCAAGACCCTAAAAATACTGAAAATGACACCACAAGTCCCTTTTCTCCAAAAGGGCGTTTTAGTCGTTATAGCTTTTTAGCTTGGAACCTTGTACTTAATATTATGGTGATGATTGTAGCTGCTGTTATTATGGCTATTACAGGAACAGCTTCTGGATTAATGACAGCAACTGATCCTAATGAAATGATGGCGTTTTATGGCTCTGCTACTGGCTTAATGATGATTGTACTGATGCTCGCCTCTTTAGTTTTTAGTATTATTTTCTTTGTTCGTCGTTTGCATGACATCAATATGAACGGCTGGTGGTCTGTACTTATCTTTATTCCTATTGTAAACATAATTTTTGGTATTTATGTATTGGTTAAAAAAGGAGTTGAAGGTAGCAATCATTTTGGTCCTGCAAGAGCAACGCCTAAATGGGAGAAAGTCTTAGGCATTATTGCGCTTATTATTATTGTTCTTTATGTATTGGTTATTATTGCTGGTATTGTTGCTTCAATTGTAGCTGGAGGTATGCAACAGTAGTGTTTTTATACAAATAAGGGGGTTACTCAAACGCCCTTGCTGTTATTATGTGCGGATACTTAGACAAATCATGAATCTTGTCTATAGTTAATCCTATGGAAAACAATCAGTCAGATCCCCCTTTACTCTTTATTGATCTTAATAATTTTGCGGCCTATCCTACCTTAGCTGTAGGCTACCTTATTCGTAGCTTGCGTTCTGCACATTATGCCGTTAAGTTGCTTAGTCCATTGGCTTTAGGTGTCCCTGCCTTTGCGCGTGACCATGAAGAGGGCTGGAAGGATCAAGTTTTACGGCGTTTGTATTTTTCGTCACATCCTTTATTAAATCGTCTGCATGATGGTTTACGCAATCTACATTCTCGTTGGTTGTCGCGTCCTCATCCTTTAATGATTAAAGAGGTACATCAGGCGAC
>JALVDG010000028.1 GCA_027009095.1 Thiotrichaceae bacterium | reverse complement strand
CATTGGTATAATTCAAATTCACACGTGCATTACTTTGAGCGAGCATAAATTTGAGGGGCAGAGGATACATGTCTATGTCTTGAAGGTAAAGTATTTGATGCTAAATAATTGTGTTTTTTTGTGTTCAGCATTAACTTCTTTTGCATAAGGCGAAACATAAGTACCTATTAATACACTTGCAATTTTAAACCAAACCCGTATAAGTGCAGAACCACTCAATTTATCAAGACCTTTATCATTAGAAGTCTCTTAATCTAGAATAAAAAAGCCTTATGAATAAAACACAGCAGCTAAAAGATCTCCTTGCAAAAAAAATATTAATTCTCGATGGTGCGATGGGTACGATGATTCAGCGTCGTAAACTGGAAGAAGCCGACTATCGTGGCGAACGTTTTGCTAATTATCACATGCCAATAAAGGGCAATAATGATTTGCTCTCCATTACTGCGCCTAATGTAATTAGTGAGATTCATGAGGAGTATTTAGAGGCGGGGGCAGATATTCTCGAAACCAATACATTTAATGCGACACAGGTGAGTATGTCGGATTATGAGATGGAAGATCTCGCCTATGAGCTGAATGTTGCAGGTGCTAAATTAGCTCGTGAGGCAGCGGATAAATATACGACACCTGAGCAACCTCGTTTTGTTGCAGGTGTACTAGGCCCTACCAGTAAAACGTGTAGCATGTCGCCTGATGTTAATGATCCTGGTTTTCGTGCCATTAGTTTTGATGATTTAGTTGAGGACTATAGTGTCTCTACGCGTGGTTTAATCGAGGGTGGGTCAGATATTATTTTGATCGAAACAATTTTTGATACCTTAAATGCTAAGGCGGCTATTTTTGCGGTTAAAACTGTCTTTGAAGAAGATGGCATTGATCTGCCTATTATGATTTCAGGGACGATTACGGATGCCTCGGGGCGTACATTATCGGGGCAGACGACCGAAGCTTTTTATAATGCACTTATTCATGCCGAGCCTATTTCTATCGGTCTTAACTGTGCGCTTGGCCCTGATATGTTGCGTCAATATGTGCAAGAACTATCACGCATCAGTAAAACGCATGTTTCTGCTCATCCTAATGCGGGCTTGCCAAATGAATTTGGTGAGTACGATTTAGAACCTGCAGAAATGGCAGAGCATATTCGTGAATGGGCAGATAGTGGTTTCTTAAATATTGTGGGTGGTTGTTGTGGCTCTAGCCCTGATCATATTAAGGCGATTGCCGATGCAATGGCAGATGCAACACCACGCGAAATTCCTGATATTCCTATTGAGTGTCGCCTTTCGGGCTTAGAACCCTTTAATATCGCGAAAGATAGCTTGTTTGTGAATGTCGGCGAACGTACTAATGTCACAGGTTCTGCACGTTTTAAGCGTCTGATTAAAGAAGGCGATTATGATACCGCACTTGAAGTTGCTAAAGAACAGGTTGAAAATGGTGCTCAAATTATCGACATTAACATGGATGAAGGCATGTTGGAGTCGAAAGAGGCAATGGTTCGCTTCTTAAACTTAATCGCTGCCGAGCCAGATATTGCACGCGTCCCCATTATGGTGGATTCTTCAAAATGGGAGATTATCGAGGCAGGTTTAAAGTGTATTCAGGGTAAAGGCATTGTTAACTCAATTTCCATGAAGGAAGGTGAGGAGAATTTTATCCGTCAAGCGACATTGATCAAACGCTACGGAGCGGCTGCGGTCGTCATGGCGTTTGATGAGGAGGGTCAAGCGGATACCAAAGAGCGTAAAGTAGAGATTTGTACACGTGCCTACAAAATACTAACTGAAGTTGTTGATTTTCCACCTGAAGATATTATCTTCGACCCTAATATTTTTGCGATTGCAACGGGTATCGAAGAACATAATAACTATGCGGTAGACTTTATCGAAGCGACTCGCATTATCAAGGAAACACTACCCTATGCGATGGTTTCGGGCGGTGTCTCTAATGTATCGTTCTCTTATCGTGGTAATAACCCTGTCCGTGAAGCAATCCATGCTGTATTTCTTTATCATGCGATTCAAGCAGGTATGGATATGGGTATCGTCAATGCAGGGCAATTAGTTGTTCTTGATGACCTACCAAAAGAGTTACATGAAGCCGTTGAAGATGTTGTCCTTAATAAAAACGACGAGGCAACCGAAAGACTCACAGATATTGCCCCAAACTATGTCGGCGATGGCAAACAAAAAGAAAGTAAAGCCGATTTAGAATGGCGTAAATTACCTGTTGGCGAACGTCTAGCCCATGCCTTAGTAAAAGGTATTGATGCCTTTATTGATGAAGATACCGAGGAAGCTTTAGCCGATTTAGGTCGTCCTCTCCATGTGATTGAAGGGCCATTAATGGATGGCATGAACGTGGTCGGAGATTTGTTTGGTTCAGGCAAAATGTTCTTACCACAGGTGGTTAAATCGGCACGTGTGATGAAAAAATCAGTCGCATGGCTAGAGCCTCATTTAATCGCCGAAAAAGAAGGCTGTGAGGTCAGTAGCAACGGCAAGATTCTTATGGCAACGGTAAAAGGCGATGTTCATGATATTGGCAAAAATATTGTTGGGATTGTACTGCAATGTAATAGCTATGAAGTCATTGATCTTGGCGTTATGGTGCCTGCCGAGACTATTTTACAAACGGCTAAAGATGAAAATGTCGATATTATTGGTTTATCGGGTCTTATCACACCTTCACTTGATGAGATGGTTAATGTAGCCAAAGAAATGGAACGACAAGGCTTTGAAATACCGCTACTTATTGGTGGAGCAACGACCTCAAAAATTCATACTGCGGTGAAAATTGAGCCACAATATCATGGCGCTACCGTTTATGTACCCGATGCCTCACGAGCAGTAGGCGTAGCTGGTGATTTATTGTCTAATGATACAAAAGCGAGTTATATAAAAGACATTAAAGATGATTACGAGGCAATGCGAGTTAAACGTGCAAGTAATCAGCGTGATAAAAAGTCTGCAACACTTGCTCAAGCGAGAGCAAATAAACTAAAGATTGATTGGAGTGATTATCACGCTGTAAAACCTGCTGTTTTTGACGGCAAAGTCGAGTTACCTAATGGTGTTGATTATCATTATGAGGTGCTGAATAACGGCGGTGTATTGCTCCAGTTTAATTACTATCCATTAGCTGATCTTGTTGATACTTTCGACTGGACACCTTTCTTCCGTAGCTGGGAATTAGCTGGTCGTTATCCCGCCATTCTTGAAGATGAAGTCGTAGGAAAAGCAGCAACTAAATTACATGCAGATGCTTTAAAAATGTTAAAGCTGATTGTTGATGAAAACTGGCTAACGGTAAAAGCAGTGTTAGGCTTCTTTCCCGCCAATAGTGATGGCGATGATATTAAGTTATATACGGATGAAACACGCAACGAGAGCCACATAAGGCTACATCATCTTCGTCAACAGATGGATCGAAATAATCAACAGCCGAATTTCTGCTTAGCTGACTTTATCACCCCAGAGAGTGAGAAAAAGCCAGATTGGATGGGGAGTTTTGCCGTAGCAGCGGGCTTTGGTATTGAAGCGCGTATTGAAGCCTTCAAAAAAGCCTTTGATGATTACAATGCTATTTTACTAGAAGCACTGGCAGACCGATTTGCCGAAGCAATGGCAGAGAAAATGCACGAGCTAACGCGCAAATATTTATGGGCTTATCGAAGCGATGAGACGCTAAACAATGAAGAGATCATCAAAGAAAAATACCAAGGCATCCGCCCTGCTCCTGGGTATCCTGCTTGTCCTGAACATACCGAAAAAGCTAAAATTTGGACATTACTACAACCTGAAGAACGCATTGGTATAAAACTTACCGAATCCTTTGCTATGTGGCCAGCAGCAGCAGTTTCTGGTTGGTACTTTGCTCATCCGCAAAGCCGTTATTTTGGCACAGGAAAAATACAAAGAGACCAAGTAGAAGATTATGCCAAGCGTAAAAACTGGACAATAGGTGAAGCTGAAAAATGGCTCTCACCTGTCTTAGGTTATGATCCTTAGTTTGCTATTATCAGTAAGATGCAATATATAGAACAAATGGTGGCGGATGCCGTCTTTTATTAGTAGCTTGTTGTCTAATATTATGCTTAGTACGAAGATAAGTGGCTTTGATCTGATCCTTTCTTGTATTTCTCATGGTGCATTAGTAGACTGCAACTAATAGATGTGTCCTATAAAATCATCATTGATTTTTACTTTATTTAAAATGGTGATTGGGTTCTGTTGATATCTGTTTGTATTTCTGCTCTTCTTAGTTTGTTTCTATCAAAGCTAAAAAAGAAGAAATCATTAAATGTTAGTAGAGCTTTTTGAGGAGTGTATACGTTCCTTAGGCAATTAAAATAATTATAGAGTGGAGAATGTAATGTTACGTGGAAGTATGGTGGCACTGATTACACCAATGACAGATGATGGGAGTATTGACGAAGAAGCATTAGAGGCTCTAGTTGATTTTCATCTAAAAAACCAAACAGATGTTATTGTGGCAATGGGGACAACAGGAGAATCAGCAACCTTATCTCATAAAGAGCATCGTCATGTTGTTAAACGTGTGGTTGAGTTGGTGAAGGGTAAGATTCCTGTGGTGGCTGGGACAGGTTCTAATAATACGGCTGAAGCACTAGAATTAACAGCAGCGGCAAAGCAAGATGGTGCTGATGCCTGTTTATTGGTAACACCTTACTATAATAAACCCACACAAGAAGGGCTTTATCAACATTACAAGCTTATAGCAGAAAAAGTAGCGATTCCGCAGATTTTATATAATGTACCAGGTCGCACGGCTTGTGACTTATTACCAGAAACGACAGCGCGTTTAGCTGATATTGATAATATAGTTGCAATAAAAGAAGCAACAGGTGATATGCTAGTGGCACAAAGAATATTGGAGCTTTGTGGTGATCGTTTAGATCTGTTTAGTGGCGATGATACAACGGCAATGGAACTGATGCTTTTAGGTGGTACGGGTAATATTTCGGTAACTGCGAATATTGTGCCTCGAGCAATGCATGATATGTGTGCAGCAGCTATAGCAGGGGATCGATCTAAAGCTGAAGCTATTAATAAGCCATTACAAAGTTTACATCAAAAGGTGTTTATCGAGTCAAATCCTGTTCCTGTAAAGTGGGCCATGTACAAAATGGGCTTTGGAAGCAAAGGGATTCGCTTGCCTTTAGTTACTTTATCAGATGAATATCATGATGAATTATTAGAAGCGATGAGAATTGCGGGAGTAAATCACTAAATCATTCTGGTTTTTGGATGATAAGGATTGTTAAGGCTTAGGTTATATGAAAAATGTGATTGTTGTAAGTTCCATTTTGGTTTCGTTATCTGGATGTGCAAGCATCGCTAAACTGACAGATACAAGCAATGGGGTTAACTATAAAAATAGCTATTCAATTAAGTCTCTTGAGTTTCCGCCTGATTTAACCTCTCCAGAGTTTGATAATGCTTTTATGTTACCTACATCGGGAAGTGTAAGCGCCTCTGCAATGCAAGCTCAAACGGCTATTT
>JALVDG010000027.1 GCA_027009095.1 Thiotrichaceae bacterium | reverse complement strand
CCCTATTATTTACACATAAAATAGTTAAGCAGGTAGATATTAAGAAAAATAAACCACATACTTGTTTGTCTAAATTATGATTAAATTTATTTTTCTAAGCTAATTTTATTAAATAGCATCTCTACTAAGAATTAAAAAACATACTTATGAAAGCACTTTTTGACTTTATACCCGTTCTACTTTTTTTCCTAACCTTTAAATTTTACGATAGCCTACCAAATAGCCTGATAGAAACAGTCAACCAATTACCTTTTGTCGACCTAACAGCTGGTAATAGTAAGGATGCTATTTTTATGGCAACTTTTGTGATTATTTTAGCAACAGTTTTGCAAAATATCATACATTGGCTCATCTATCGTCGCCTTGAGAAAATGCATGTTATCTCGCTACTTGTTCTATTAGTTTTTGGCACATTAACGGTGATCCTTAAAAACCCTGACTATATAGCTTGGAAAGTAACCATTTTTAATTGGATTTTTGCTGCCATTATACTAGGTAGCTTCTACATTGGTGAGAAACCATTAATAGAGCGCATGATGTCTCATGCTATTAGTGTTCCCAAGCAAATATGGAAAAACCTTAACTTGTCTTGGGGAGTATTTTTTATTATGGTCGGGATTCTTAATCTTATCGTGTATGAAATATACGCAAAACAGCAAGATAATCTGGATGTTTGGGTGAATTTTAAGATGTTTGGTATTTTAGGTTTGACCATTATTTTTATGGTTGCTCAAGGAATTTACATTAGCAAACATGCTGAAGAGGAGAAGGAATAAAGAAATGCTTTATGCCATTATTTCCGAAGATATTAACAATAGTCTAGAGAAACGCCTTGCTGCTCGTCCTGCTCATATAGAGCGCTTGCAGCAATTAAAAGCAGAGGGGCGCTTGATTCTTGCGGGACCACACCCATCTATTGATAGTGATGACCCTGGAACAGCAGGATTTACAGGTAGTCTTGTTGTCGCTGAGTTTGCGTCATTAAAAGATGCGCAAGCATGGGCTGATATTGACCCTTACCTTGAAGCTGGAGTTTACGCTAAAGTAACAGTTAAACCCTTTAAAAAGGTACTTCCCTAGATTTTTTAAACTACCTAGGGGCTTCTGTTATTTTAAAATATTCACACAAAATCATTTTTACAACATAGAGATATAACTATGCAATTTAGTACTAATATTAATCAAAAAATAAAAAAACCATTTTTAGCAACGGCATTATTAAGCATAGGACTTGCTATCAGTGTTGTTCATGCAAAAGACGAAAAGGCAAGTGATGTAAAAAAAGAAGACACCGTTGTCGCTACTGTTAATGGCGATAAAATCATGAAAAGTGCCTTAGATGCTTATCTTAAAATCATCAAAAGATCACCAAGTGGTAGTGCTGTAAAGCCTGCAGAAGCTCTCGATGATTTAGTAGCGACAGAATTAGCACTTCAAGAAGCAAAGAAAACGGATATTCTATCACGAGCAGATATTAAGAAAAAAATCAGTGACTTCACTCGTAATGTTCTACTAACAACATGGACAAAAGAGAAAGTTAAATCTTTTGATATCTCTGAAGCAGAGATCAAAAAAGAATATGATGAAACAGTAAAAAAACTAGCAGCAAAAGAGTTTAATGCGCGTCATATCCTGTTGAAGACGGAAGATGAAGCGAAAGCTGTTATTAAAGAAATTGCTGGAGGTGCTGATTTTGCTAAAATTGCCGAGAAAAAATCAACTGGTCCTTCTGCTAAAAATGGTGGTAGTTTAGGATGGTTTAAAGCAAATACCATGGTTCCTGCTTTCGCTGATGCGATTAAAAAAATGAAAAAAGGTGATATATCTAAAGAGCCTGTAAAAACACAGTTTGGCTATCATGTCATTAAGCTAGAAGATATTCGTGATGCCAAATTACCGACCTTAGATGTTTTAAAGCCAAAGCTAACACGCAAGTTATCACAAAAGAAAATGCTAGCTTATATGGATAAAATAAAGAAAACCGCAGATATTAAAATTAACCTCCCTAAAGAAAAAACTGAAGATAAAAAGTAACTATAATACCTGAATCAGTGACTTCAATGCGGCACAGATTCAGATAATATTGCTTATCTTATAAAGAGCCTCTAAAAAATAGTACCATCCAGCAATATTGCTGAAGTGCTAAAGGCTCTTATCTGAAAAATCATGAAGATTAAACTATCCTTTTAGGCTAGTTTATAAAGGAAAATCACCATGAAGCCTGCTTGGAAAGAATTTCTTATAGATAATGGTGCTGAATTTGAAGCTGAAAAATTAATATCTTTTGGCAACCCTAGTCGTGAAAATCGCATACCTCCCCAAGGTTCTGTATTATCTGATTTATCTGATCGTGGAATCATTGAAGTTAGTGGGGACGATGCCGAATCATTTTTACAAAACCAATTAACAAATGATATTCGTCGTGTTAGCGAAACAACCCATCAATTAAGTGCTTGGTGTTCTCCTAAAGGACGTGTTATTGCTAACTTTAGAGTATTTAAACGCGCTAATAGCTATTATCTAACACTTCCTGCCGACTTAATATCATCTGTTATTAAAAAATTACGTATGTACGTAATGATGTCGAAAGTTAATATTAAAGATAGTTCTGAAAATCTTATACATTTTGGCTATGCAGGTGAGTACGCTGAACAATACTTAAAAAATATTCTGAACAAAACCCCTCTTCCTGTTGAAACAAATCAAACTATTCAATATGGTAGTTTAAGTATCCTGCGCCTACCAGGAACTGTTCCTCGCTTTGAAGTTTTTGGCGATATTGATGATGCAATGAGTTTATGGGAACACTGTAATGTACATGCTGCACCTGTCAGCAGTAATGGTTGGGATTACCTAAATATTTTGGCAGGACTACCTGTCATAAGCAAAGACAGCTCTGAAGCATGGATACCTCAAATGCTTAATTTACAAGTCATCGATGGTGTTGATTTTCAAAAAGGCTGTTACCCAGGACAAGAAATTGTCGCTCGCCTAAAGTACCTTGGTAAAAACAAGCGTCGTATGTATCGCATAGAGATTGATAGCGACAAGCTTCCCCAGGTTGGAGAAAAAATATATGCAGAAGGTTTTACTGATAGCGAAGCAGGAAAAATACTAACGGCTGTTATCAACCCATCAGGAAAGGCAGAAGCATTAGCGATTTTAAAAATTGCACATGCAGATAAAAAGCTAAGTATTAAAGAGAAAAATATTACACTACTTGAGCTACCATACCCTGTTGATGATAGCGAATAGATAGCTCGATAAAGTACATAATTGAATTCTAAAGAAGTCAAAAATCACCCTCATATTCTTATCTTACATGGTATTTTAATGAATGCCTTGCAAATGTTCTATCTAGCAAGACAGCTTAGAAAAGAGGGATTTGTCGTCCATACCATTTCATATCAATCTATTTTAAAAACACCTTCCGCAAATGCTAAAATTATCCACAAAAAAATACTCGAATTATCAGTAAATAATTTACACATTATCGGACATAGCTTAGGTGGTCTTGTTATCGCTCATCTACTTGATCAGTTTGACGATGATATCCCCAAAGGTAATATCGTCATGCTAGGCACGCCCATCCAAGGAAGTTGGTTTGCACAAAAACTACAATCTTGGCCTATTATAAAAAAAATACTATCTAATAGTATGAAGCGTGGGCTTTCAGGAGAAAACATACCTGAATGGAGATCAACTAGGCAGTGGGGAATGATTGCGGGTAAGAAAAATTTTGGACTTGCCTCCATTATGGGAGGGCTTCCTCTTCAAGGTGATGGAACGGTAATGATAAAAGAAACAGAACACCATAAAATAAATGCTCATAAAATACTTCCTGTCTCACATACAGGTTTAGTTTTTTCTAGAGAAGTTGCAGAGCACACTGCTTATTTCTTCAAATATAATCATTTTGATATTAATAAAGGAAAAAAAGCCATGTTATTAGACATGGCTTCCCCACAAAACAAAAATAATTAACTGCTAATTAACGGTGATTTGTATAAGTGTGATTATGTTTACGTGCTCCATTAGGATGGGTATGAGTCACTGAGTGAGTATATCTATTTGCAGGGTGGCGATGTGTATTTGCATTTACTGCTCTCTTTGACTGACAACTGTAACGATGTTTATGTGCCTTTTTGCCATTAGGATGAGAATGATAGATAGATTTTGTACATCTGTTTGCAGGGTGACGGTGAGAGTTAGCACTTCTCTTTGGCCCACAACTATAACGATGCTTATGAGGTTTAGAGCCATTTGCATGAGTATGCGTAACAGAGTTAGTACACTTATTTGCTGGATGAACATGAGTATTTGGGTTTTTCACTGCAACTTTAGCTTTTTTGGGTGCTACTACATTCTGTGATTGTGACACTCCAGATCCAAGCATCCCACATCCGCTAACTAAAAGCCCTGCTAACATAATGCTAGCAATAGATAGTTGTGTTTTCATTGACATTCAATCATCCTCTGATTTTGTTAAAAATATAAGCGTCCGCCCTATAAAGAGTGTCCGTAGAACAAATAAAAGTGATTAAATTTTCTCTGTTTGTTCCCTAATACTTGTACAGTCTCTATACGCAGGTCTTTCATACAATATCAAAAAACAAGCAAAATAACAAAATCTTAATCTTTAGCATAAATAACACTTATTAATATTGAATCTTACAGTCCGTCTTATTTTTTTCACTTTGATAATTGCTAAGGATATAGTGTGTATTCCCCCAAGCCTCAATGGAGAATCTCCCTATGACTCATCACATAGAAATCATTCGAGAAAACTTAAGTCCACAACAAGTTATGCTCATTAGAGCCGAAGAAAAAGCCAAGGGAAATAGTGTCAATATACGCCGAATACATCCTGCTTTAGTTGAAATCGAAATTATTCCTTCTTATGTTGTAGATATTACTCTTTACACAGAAAAAGTAAGGTAAAAGGTAAATAGTGTTGCAATAATCAGCTTGCTACGCAAAAGGTTAGCACCACACATCATTTTAACTATTCTATTTCCAAACAAACTACTGTAGTATTAGGCAAGATTAATATAATCAAACATATAAATAAAAATAATTATTGATATATTGTATTCATACTGACAAGTTGTATGAAATTATTAAGATAAATTTTAAAAAAATAAATTATTTTAATAAAAGGGCAAAAATTATTTTTAATTGAACAATATTTTTAAAAGGGGACACTATCAATGAATAAAATACAGAAGTTATCACTCGCATCATTAGTAATAACAGGAATGTTCACAACAGGTTGTTCACAACAACAAATCCAAGAGCCTGCAGTCGTTGCACCTGCAAAACCTGAACCTGTCGTTGTAAAACCTGCGCCTGTTGTTAAGCCTGCACCTGTTGTTGTAAAACCAGCGCCTATAAAGCGTCCTGCACCACGACCACGTAATCCAAATTGTCACACGCATCCTGCAAATTCAATGACTAAATCAATTCAACATTGTCATAAAAACCCTCAAGGAAGGCATTTTTATGGTAAGAAGGTAGTAAAAAAGGTAACCGTAAGACATGCACCAGCAGCAAAGCCTCGAATTGATGTTTATGCTTTACAAAGAAAGCTTAAAGCGAAAGGATACTATAAGGGAGCAATTGATGGTGTTGTAGGAAGCGAGACACGTGCTGCTCTAAAGCGTTTTCAGAAC
>JALVDG010000026.1 GCA_027009095.1 Thiotrichaceae bacterium | reverse complement strand
GCACCCCATTGATAAACTTATTTTTCGCATAATAACCATCAAGCACTAGATGGCTAATGGAGCTAGGCAGGTAATGTTTATCACGACTTAAATGCTGGAGATAGACATCCATACGTGTTTGATCATCTTCAAGTTGGCTAGGCGTTTGTTTAGAGGAAAGGTGATAGGCTGTATTGTAATTGACATCAATGATAGCAAGTTCTGAGAACTCCAACCCCCTCTCTGATCGTCCTGTTTTCCCATTATGAAACCAAGCTAAACCATAGCTCTTCTGACCACTTTTTTCAGTAAAGTGACAGTCCATTGCCGCAATCAGATGGGCTTTTTTAGGGAGTTCTTTGGTTAAAATATTGAGATTAAACTGTGTAAAATCAAAAGATTTTCTATACTGTCTTGAATAGGTTTTTTCACAATAATCACTGTAGCGACTAAGATTACGAAACGTGGCTTTTCCACGAAAGAAGCAGAGGGTGAGCAATAGACTTGTGATAAATTTTTGCTGAGGTTTGAATAGTCCTGTCATTGCATCAAGTGCAACTGTTATACTCTTCTTCATGAGAGCTTCCTGTTTTGTGAGTTGTTTGGTAACTCTTACAATTGGGGAAGCTCTCGCTTTTTCTACTTATCTAAATTAATTGTCCGAAGTATTGTTTATTAAACCTAATAAAAACACTCTAAAATATTTGGCAATGTATTTTTATTTCCAACAAGCATCTCTTACACTTGCCGTTCCATAGCTTGTAATAGTCGCACTTTTCGCTGCTTTTGCTCCCGTATTTGTCAAACGAAAGCCTGTACATTCTGAATCATTTGCTTGTGGTTTTCCTGCAACTGGCACAGCAAAGATTGAGTAAATAACACAAGGTGTAGCCGATGTGCCTGTACAGGCTGTTCCATCTGCTTTAGTTGAGATAAGAGAGACTGTATAATCTCCTCCTTCTGTTGTTATTGTTGCATTAGGAAAACCCAAGCCACCTGAGGCTGCGGTATTATTTAATGTTTTTGCATAACTTAAATTTTGCACATAGAAGCTTTCTTGTAATTGTGCAATACGCATAAGCTCTACTTTGGCGGGAACACGCTTACTTTTTTGAACTTGCTTTAGATAAGAAGGATAAGCAATTGATGTTATTATTCCTAGGATAGCAACCGCGATCATTAACTCTAAAAGTGAAAAGCCTTTATTTTTATTCATTATTAATATTCTATTTTTAGTTACTGATTAATGTACTAGTGCATCAACACCTCAAGGTGTCCATGTTATCCCTGTTGATGGCCCAGGTTTAGCAACCCCTAAGGTGTGAGTAGTTCTTGCTCCTGTACCACTTAATGATGTCACCGCATTGATATTAAAATAGTGACATTTCTGCTTACTAGAGTATGCAAATGAGTTAATAGGACACTCTTGATACCCTGACCAAGCAACATTTACGGATGATTTTAATTTACCATTTGATACATTCTCATCAGATAAAGCTACATCCACATTCTTTCCTGGTAATTTCTCTATTGCTAGTTTCATATAATGAATCTTTGCTGTTTTTCCCAAAGCAGATTCCGCTCCTTGAAAAACTAACATCGAAAATAAAGAATTACCTGTCATTTTAGTACTAATAGTCGACATCTTAACGGCACTAATACCAACCATTGTTAAGATTATTACTATAACAACCGACCAAATCAAGATGGCTCCTTGTTGTTTATTAGGACTCTTTTTAAACAAAATTCTCTTGTTATTTATTATTTTATTCATAGTTATCTCAACAACTACAACTGCACATTTCTAAGCCGAACAGTTGATGTAAAAACAGCCCTTTGATACCGATCATTAGTGGTTATTATCTGGTTATCTAATAACTTATATTTTTTTACTTCTGCTTTGTTTTTAACCTTACGCAAAGAACGAATTAACACGGCTAACTGCACACTAATAACATGGTTCCATGAGCTTACTTTATCGGCATTAACATACTGGTCAACACGATTATCTTGATTATTATCTACACCATACAATACTTGCAGATTCTCTACACCTTCTGCTACCTCAACAGTCGTCAAATTATTTGATCCTGCACAATTTAAAACAGGTACTCCTGCTGTATTGGTTGCAACTGAAAAATAATTATATATTTTGGATGCATCCACCGTACCAACCCCGCCAACTTGACAAGCTGTAGGTAACTGTTTACCTGTACAGTCCCTATTAAAGGAAGAATCTCCAACATATACAACACCAATTGAATCTGTCGCTCCAGAGACTCCATTACTAACAACGCCAAATAATGATGTCTTTAGTACATTTTTTTTACCTCCTCCACAGTTTGCGGCCACGACACTTTTTGTAATAAAACGATCATCTAATGGAACAGAGTTCGTTGATGTGTATCCTGTATGCTCAATTGCCCTTGTCATAATTTCTAAGGCTGATCGTGCATTATCTTCCATTGATGCATATTGAGTTCGATTAGACGAAGAACGTTGTGAACTCAAATAAACCACTGATGTTGCAAGTAACAACAGTAT
Source organism: Thiotrichaceae bacterium (assembly GCA_027009095.1). Lineage (GTDB taxonomy): Bacteria > Pseudomonadota > Gammaproteobacteria > Thiotrichales > Thiotrichaceae > JAGLBW01. The sequence goes on along the minus strand of JALVDG010000026.1, from coordinate 3,179 downwards.
GCCCAATACCATTGAAATCATCATTTCAACTAAAGAAAAGCCTTTTTGTTGTTGCTTTATATTCATTGTGCTATCACTGTATCTAAACTAATTTCACGAGGAAGTGTTTTATTGCCGCTACCTTCTTTACCCAAAAGACGTTCTTGCCACTTTATTTTTAAATTAATGCCCGAAGAGCATTTTCCCACACCACCAATACAAGAAACAGAAAGGGAAGGATTGGATAAAGTAGCGATTAAACCACCTGTATGGCTCGTTCCCTCACCACAAATCGTATGATAAAGGTCACTTTCCGCTAACTCTTTTGCATTGCATAAAGTCACACCATCTTCACAATTTTTAGTCAGAGCAACATTACATTTATAAGTCGAGCTATTAACGATATTATAATTTTCGTCATAGACTCCTTTTGAATTTGATCTCATGCGTTCCAATAAACCTTGCATCAAATCGCTAGCTTTACCTTGTTGTACAGAATGATTCGTTCCTTTCATTGCAACTATCTGCATGCCAGCTACGCCTAGCAAACCAATTGCAATAATCAACGCTGCAATCATAGATTCAATCATGCTAAATCCGTATTGAGACGAATAAGAAAAAGCTCTCATATATCCAACACCTCTATATTTATCATCGGGTTAAAATCACTTTAATGAGTCATCATAGATTGAGCAAACACAATCACTACTTTAATTTTTTACCCCATGAAAGGGCTAATTAGCTTAAACCTGAATCAGGTTAAATATTCTGTCTTTCTGAATTTATAATTTTTTTATATATGGTAAAAAAACAGTTATAGAGACTTTTCAAAAGGGGCATTCCAAATAATTGGTATATATTTCAATTATATAAACACCCTTAGAATAGAAATAAAATGGTAACTACTCAGCGTAATCAGTAACTGCTCAGATTGCGCTCTATTTTGTTCGAGTTCAAGGCAAAAGAGCGGAGTTTATCCGTATAAATAAGCACTTTTAACGCAGAAATCGGGCAAAATAGAGTGCTAGCTGAGTAGTTACATAAAAATGTCTATTTCTGAAGGATAGTATGATTGTTTTTTTAGCTACTTTAAAACTTATTCGATAAGTGGTCGACACCTGTATTTAAGCTGAATCTAAAAATTAATTAGATATAAACTATTTTTATTGATAGTTATTTTGTTATCCTTATACTAAATATAAGTAAACTCTAATAGGATTTATATTATGACAAATATCCTCAGACCAGCAACACCATACCTACCGGAGTTATCAACCAAAGAGATTATATCACTACAAAAAAAAACAAGTGATGAGCTAAATCTACCTCGCTATTTTTCTGATAAGATGAAAATCGGTGGTACTGCACCAGAGCTTGCCATCATTCCTGCTGGCATGTTTGAAATGGGATCAAACAGTGATGAATTTGGGCACTATCGAGAAGAATATCCACAACATTACATGCAAATACACAAACCCTTTGCAATAGGTCGATATACAGTCACAGCATATGATTTCGATAAGTTTCGTAAAGATACTGAATGGCACTTACGCCCCGAATTGCTTTGGGCAAAAAAAAATGAACCTGTTATGAATATTCGCCTAAGCGATATGAAATTATATACAGAGTGGCTCAGCCAGCAAACAGGTGAAACCTATCGTTTACCAACAGAGTCTGAATGGGAATATGCCGCAAGAGCAGGGACGAAGACAGCATTCCATTTTGGGGAAACTGCCAGCTGTAAAGAAATTCATTTTGACTCAACTGCCCCCTACGAAGAAGCAAAACAAAAAAAACGCTGGTTTCTTCCACGTTGCTTCCCCATGCCTAAAGCTATTCCTGTTGGAAGCAAACCCGCAAATAGCTGGGGACTTCATGAAGTACATGGAAATGTCTGGGAATACACCACAACACGCTGGGCAAACTCCCACCTAAACGCAAATCGAGATGGAAGTAACAGTGATACATCCTCTAGCCATTGGTATGTTACCAAAGGTGGATCATGGTTTGACCCTGCTATACTTGCTCGTAGTGCCGCTCGTAAAAAACGACTTGACGATGAAATGGACACTAATCTGGGCTTTAGAATTGTTCGAGAATTATAAGTACCCACGCAAAATTAAGCTAATAACTATTTTGCTTGGGTACTTAAAATACCTTCAAGATAAGCATTGAACTAGCCAGAAAGTTGAGTTAATACACTATTGTTTTCTCTTTAAACGAGACGTTTTACCTTTCTGTGTTAACAATAAATCACCACGACTAAAAGAATAAGTTGCAGTCTTTTTACGATTGCCCAAAAGCTTATAGTTAAGAGTAATTACTTTTTTAGTAGCTGACCACTTACCTTTAAATCTTTTTCTTACACCCAATATCTTTACTTTATAAACATATCTCTTATTCGCTTTTAAATCCAAATCAATTTTATTATTTACCCAATGACCTACTAAAGAATTTTCGGCAAAAGAACTCACCGAAAAAAAGGAAAGAAAAAGAACCAATAAAGAAGTTGAAAACCAATGTTTATTCATAATATTACTACCCCAGTTTAATATTTTTACCTGAATCCATAACTTCAATGCGGATAACGGAGGATAAGATATTGGTTTAGCAAGGGATTTAAAAAAATCTTAGCTTCACCCTCAGCTTAAGCAGGTATTTTTTTATACCTGTTATAAATCAATAGCTTATTCACTGTTCTGTAGTGAAGTCTCGAATTCAGGCTTTAGTAAAAATAACTATCCACATTCCGAGCCCTAAAATTTTGGATGTGTATGTTTTTCGGATCAATATCACTATATTTAGCGATATTAAAAAAATATGATTAATTTTATAGCGTTTTTTTTGCTAAAAAAATAGGTATTTGTACCTAGTACATCAACCAGCCCAAAGTGTCTAATTAGCATTTCCGTAATGATTTGTATCGAGGTATCTGAAGGCAGTGGAGTTAAGGCAGTAACGCAGAGATAGACAGGACAACTGATACTGACGCTTTGAACTGGTCAATGTGCTAGTGATATAGTTTTTTATTTTTATAATGTTGCCAAATATTACGATCCTGCTTCTAAAAAATTAAACTACTAAAACTTAAGAGATAAAATACAGCCCTTCCCTCTTCTTACCTCTAATTTAATTCTATGTTGAACAACTTTACCCTAGCCATCAATTCAATTTCCTTATCGGAGACAAAACAGGCTGGA
>JALVDG010000025.1 GCA_027009095.1 Thiotrichaceae bacterium | reverse complement strand
GGAATGCATAACTTGGTATTATTTATTGCAATATGTGTTAGCTTTGTCTCTATTTTTATGGACTAAAACAATGACAGAAAACCAATATGATTGATTATGAGCGTTGCCCTAAGCGCATTCAGAAGCGTTCGTTTGATGTAGTACGTTCACAGGTAAATTTAGCGCATTTAAATGAGCTAGAACAACAGATTGCAGTGCGCATGATCTATGCCTGTGGCGATCCTTCGATTATGGATGATTTACGTTTTAGCCAAGGCGCAGCGGAAGCGGGAATTAAGTCATTGGTGCAAAAAAAACACATTATCTGTGATGTCAATCTTGTTATCTCGGCATTAAATAAACGACTGCTATCTCATCCTCCCTTATGTTTTATTGATAAAAAAGAAGTTGTGTCACAAGCAAAATTTAAAATGCATACTCGTAGCATGGTGGCGGTTGATTATTGGCATGAGGTTATCGCGGGAGGTATTGTCTTAATTGGTAATGCGCCGACTGCTTTATTTCGCTTAATGGAGTTGTTAGAGCAGGGTGAGATTAATAAACCTGCTTTAATTATTGCTGTACCTGTGGGCTATACAGGAGCGCAAGAGTCAAAGCAGTATTTATGGGATCATCATCAAGTGTTAGGTGTGCCTTGTATTACCCTGTTAGGGACGCGCGGTAGCAGTGCGTTGGCAGCTACGGCAATGAATGCTTTGCTGAGTTATTATCATGGAGTGATATTTTGATTTATGTGATTGGCTTGGGGGTAGGGGATATACATAGCTTGAGCCTAGAGGCGGCACAAGCCATACGTCAGTCCTCTGTGATCATTGCTTCTGCTCGTCAAATAGAGTGTGTAACGGCGTTATTGCAGGAGCAACAAAAAATAATCAATTATCCTAGTCCTTTTGCAACATTAGCGGATGATTTAACTGAGCTTACTCAGCAAAATCCTGAGGATGATGTTTGTGTTTTAGCATCGGGTGATCCACTTTTTTATGGTGTGGGGGATTTTTTATTACGTTATTTTCCTGCCGATCAAATAACTTTCTACAGTAATATTTCATCAATTCAATTAGCCTTTGCACGTATTAAAAAACCGTGGCAACAGGCAAAGGTGATTAGTCTGCATGGTCGCCCTTTGCGTAGTTTAATCCCGCATCTAGCAAATCAACAGTTATACGCATTGCTCACCGATAAGCACAGTCAGCCACAGCAAATAGCGGAATTACTTTGTGAAAATGGTTGTGAAAATGCTGATATTTGGGTGTGTGAGTCTTTAGCCACAGCAAATGAAAAAGTCACTTCCTTTAAAGCAAAGGCATTGGTTGATAGCCCTTTGGTATTTCATCCACTGCATGTCACGATTGTCGAAACAATATTAACAAAATGTCGTTTGCCCCGTTTTGTGGGGTTTGATGATGAGCAGTTTTTTACTGATACTGGTGAAGTCGCCAAGGGGATGATCAGTAAAAAAGAAGTACGCCTTGTCGCATTAAGTCTATTGCAACCACAGGCAAATGATATTGCATGGGATATTGGCGCGGGCTGCGGAACGATAGCCGTTGAATGGGCTTATTGGAATCAGCAGGGAAGTATCTATGCGATTGAATATCACCAAAAACGATTACGCTGTTTAGCGCAAAATAAGCATAAATTTGGTGTTACTAATGTACATATTATTGCAGATAAAGCTCCCCAGTGTTTAGCTAGTTTACCCAAGCCCAATGCGATTTTTATTGGTGGCACAGCAGGTCATTTAAAGGCAATTATGGATGATTGTTGGAAGGCTTTACTCAGTAATGGGTGCTTAGTAATCAACTGCGTGACTGAAACCTGCAAAAATGAGTTACAACAGTGGCTAAATCAGCAAGATATTAATGAGGCTGCGCTAGAATGGACAGAAATTTCTGTCAGTAAAGGTGGGCAATTAGCAGGGCAATTATTAATGCGTCCACGTCTTCCTGTGCGCTTATTAAAAATAACTAAGAGCGAAATAAAGTGACAGAAAATAACGGTGTATTTTATGGGGTTGGGGTTGGTACAGGTGATCCTGAGTATTTAACCTTAAAAGCCGTACGTTTGATTAAACAAGCCGATGTGATTGTTTATTTGCAGTCAGAAAAAGGTAATACCATTGCGCGTGATATTGCGAAACAGTGGATAGATCAACAGCAACAAATGCCCGTTGTTATGCCCTATAAAACCGATAGAAAAGCGGCAAATAAAGCTTATGATAAGGCGGCTAAACAGATTGCGGAATATTTACAACAAGGGCTAAATGTTGTTTTTTTATGTGAGGGTGATCCACTCTTTTTTGGCTCGTATATCTATTTGCATCAACGCTTATCTTCGCATTATCGCTGCCAAGTCGTACCAGGTATTAGCTCACCTCATGCCGCAACGGCGTTAGCTCAAATACCATTAACACAACAAAATGAAAGTCTTGCGATTTTAAGCTCACGCAATAGCGATAATGAAATCTCTCAAGCTTTAGCGCAGTACGCGAGTGTTATCATTATGAAAGCAGGTGTTGCACGTCCCCGTTTGCTTAAATTAATAGAAAAAAGTAAGCGTTTGGATAGGTGTTGCTATGTGCAAAGGGCGGGGCAAGCGGGGGAGAAAGTGGTAACAGATATGAGCCAATTAACAGGGAAAGGGGATTATTTTTCCCTGTTAATTATTAGCTCTGCGCCCTAAATGGCTAGCCGCCTTAACTTCTAGTGCTATCGCTGATAGAAACAGGTGGGGTGTTATTATTAAAGGTATTATTTTTTGAGTCGAATTTGATTAATACATGCGGTTCTGCATTAGAATTAAAGGTGTTGTTTTCAACCGTTGTGCCTGTTACTGGGCGATTTAAAATTTTAGTGCGTATTCTCGTGCCGATTCTAATATCTCGCTCTGACTCTCCTTTAAAGGTATTTCCAGAAATAGTGCTATTGTCATCCTCGACAATAATGGCCTCTTTAACATCTTCAAAAGTATTGTTTAAAATGCGGGTATATTTAGCAAAATCCTCATAATATTTTTCATTTTTATCCTCGAATACCAGAGGGTCGCCACAGTCAAAATTATCTAAATCTCTGTCTTGTCTCGAAGCAATCCATACACCTCTGCGCTCGTCTTTGAATAGATTATTTTGAATGGTGTTAAAATTACTCTGTTGATAGCGAGGTAATTGTTCCGCTTCTTTATAGCGTTCGTAGCAGTTTTTATAAATAAAGATAGCACCACCTGCATTATCAATAAAACGGTTATTGATTATTTTATTGTGAGATGAGGAATCAACCGCTATTGCCTCACGTTTTCTTACACGAAGTTTGCGGAGTCGCTTTTTTATATCGTATGTTGTTTCCCCATTTTTGCTAAAGCTAGAGTTAGAGATGGTGATATTTTGTGTCCCTGACTCTAAGTAAACGCCAATATCCCCTGCTGAAACGATATTTGTTTTATCAATGGTTAAGCCATTGATATAACGTTGCACAAAGATTCCTGCTTTATGACTTCCCGTTATCTGTGTGTTTTCAATCCGTATATTTTTAGGAGATAGTGTTCTTAAGTGATTCTCTAATGCGGTTACATTTCTGTTATTTTTTAAATCATCATGTGTGGTTTTATTTAAACTAAGAGAAACATTAAAGCCATTAACGTAGTAGCGAAGATCACAGTTTTTCACGGTGATGTCTTGAATTAAATTATTTTCAGAGCCAACAATGTTAAAGGCTACTACAACAGGATCATCGCCTCTTTTATAGGGGGAGGGGACGACAGGGGAGTTTCGTTTTGTTTTACCTAAGCCATTTAATATTGATTTATTGCAATCGAAAACAATATTTGAAGACTTTATTAAGAAGCTTACTTTGTCGTAATTGCACCCTTTTGGAATAGTGGTGCTTTCTGTGATAGTAACCACCTCACCAGATTGCCATTTTTGGCAATGAGAAGGATTGTTATTTTGTACAGGTATGCGCGTTTTTTCAGTGAATCCAAGTTTTTCGTTTACATTACAGGATGAGACTAAAAGAAGTGCAATGATTAAGGGTAAGAGCTTCATTATAGAATACCTTAATGTCAAGAATAGAGTGAATATCCTATTAAGATTAGCTTAGACTGTATTAATTGTCCTTATAAAATTACTTCTTTTTATTGGATTTTCTTGCCTTCTTCCTAAAATATGGCTGTTAACATCGTGATAGATAGACCTTTGTTTGCATATGCAGAAGGAAAAAATATCTCACATCAGTATATTAGGAGCCCTTGGGTGTCGGATACCCTGTTTATCTGTTTTTACATACCTTTTTTAGTTCTTTGTCATATTATTAGTAAAATGTTTTATAAAAATAATAACAGAAGCTTGTTAATCAACAATATTTAGACAAGCTACTCCTAATAGACGGCGCTATGAATATATCCTCCCAAACTCATCATGTTTTTGTTGGCTCAAATGATTTAGCCAACACGGGTATTATTAGAGTACTGTCATTATCAGCAGTGTTGCTGTTTATTTTTTTGATTCCTTGGGGAGATGGGGCGTTTGATGGTTTACCACGTTTAGGGGGCATACTTGCCTTTGGAATGAGCTTTCTTTATCTGATTTTTCATGGGTCGCATCGTAACTATAATTTCTTTCATTTTTTTGCTGTTTTGTATGGGGCGTGGCTGTTTTTTACCTTGCTATGGACGCCTGATCTCGACTACGGCTTAGTGAAGGCAGTCACCGATATGCAGTTGGTGATGACTATTTTTGTGTTCACGTTACTTATCCAAACTAAAAGAGATATTGTCTTTGCTTATCAAGCCTATGTATTAGGTGATCTTGTCGGTGCTGGGATTATTATTTATAACTATACCCACGGCATAGAGTCACCTTATTACAATCGCTATGGCATTAAAAATATAGAAACTGATGAACTATCAATTATTTTAGCCTTAGCCATGCCAATGGCGGCTTATCTTTCAACACAATATAAGCATTGGTTTTTTAAGTTATTAAATATTGCCGCAATGCCGATTATTTTTTATGCGATATTCTTAACAGGTACACGAACGGGGTCTATCGTGGCAATGTTGGGTATTTTTTATTGGGTATTTGCAAATCGTAAGGCTTCTATGACCGTAAAAGCATCAATCATCGGATTTTTTGTGATTGCCATTATCGGTATTTTAAGTTTTGCCCCTAAAGCATCGCTCGATCGTGTTTTTTCTGCGGGAAAATCAATCTCATCAGGTACTTTAAATTATCGCACCGTTATCTGGAGTGGAACCTATAAACAGTGGAAAGAAAATCCAGTCTTTGGGCTTGGAACAGGCGGATTAGGCTATGCCCTAAGCCATGAGCATGTTAACTATCGTGCGGCACATAATGCCTATTTAGAACTTTCGGCAGAGAACGGCATTATTGGCGTATCGCTGTATTTATTGATGTTGCTTTCATTGCTTTACTATCTGCTACAAACAAAATTAGATGATAAATCGTTCTTGCTGTCACTACTAATGATTATCGTTATTAGTCAGATGGCATTGCATACACATCATAAAAAAGAAACGATTTTTGCCTTTTCGATGATAGCGATACACGCGCTATACAGCCTAAGAAAAAATAAGTAATAAGCGATACCTTCTCCAAATCTAAACAGTAGGGTGGATAAGTGTAACGCATCCACCGTAATATATTAAATTTTTGGTGGATGCATTATCGCTTATTCACCCTACAAACTAAAA
>JALVDG010000024.1 GCA_027009095.1 Thiotrichaceae bacterium | reverse complement strand
GGCGGGACGATACACTACACATTGTTGATTTTGATGATGCTCGAATGGGACCATCAATTCAGGATTTATGGATGTTTTTATCAGGGAATCGACAGTATCAAACCGCTAGACTAGCCGATTTACTAGTAGGCTATACGCAATTTCGTGAGTTTAATCCTCGTGAATTACATTTAATAGAAGCTTTACGCACCTTAAGGATGATCCATTACGCTGCATGGCTAGCAAAACGTGCGGAAGATCCTGCGTTTCAGCTAGCTTTTCCATGGTTTTATACGGCACGTTATTGGGATGATCATATTTTAAGCCTAAAGGAGCAGTCTTCGGCATTAGATAACCCCCCTTTAGTTTGGAATTAATTATTAATTTTAATAGTGATCGGTACTAATAATTTTGTCGCTGCATTTATCGTGCGACCCGATATTTCAATATTTGAGGTATTAATTCCTTTTTTTGCTAAGTAGTTCCGTATTGCAACGCCTCTGGCATAAGCAAGATCTGAATCATTTGCATATAACACAATATTGATAGAAGCATAGTGATAAGTATTAATGGAGTCTTTTATTTGATTAAGTATTGGGTAGGATGAACTTTTTAATTTTGATGAGTTTTCTAAAAATTTTATAGCAGATAAATCAATATTTTTTAGTTGTTTAGCAGTGTTTTTGACATTCTCTGAATTTTTTATGTGTTGTTTTCTTTTCGGCGTTAAAGCAGCGTTAAAGTCATCAATAATATCAAGCAAAGGATCATGATTTTTCTTTCTTCTATTTTCTTTTTTTGATGATATTAATGTGGCAGGTTTACTGATATTTTGATTATTCGCAACAGCAATTACTATTTTAGGGGCTTTATTCTCCTGTTGTTTATTGATTAATATGTCAGTTTCTTTTTTGTCTTGAATTAATATAGGTGATTGATATTCTTGTTGTTTAGCAAGAATAATTTCACTTCCTTTTTTATTTGATATAGGTGTTTGATTATTTTTGATATTGCTATTATTACTCCGTTTTTCTACTACTCTTTGAGCTGGTATTTTTTTAGGTTTAATTAGAGCTGTTTTTTGCATATTAGCTATTATTTTATCTATATCAGATAGTTCGTTATTTTGTTTTTTAGCTACTATTAGATGTTTTTTTCTTTTTACTTGGTCTTTTATGTTTTTTGAAGTGTGAAGTGCAGTCGTTATTTTAATATTTGCAGCGTTATTTGAGATAATCTGGGTTTCTGAAGGGGGAGTTTTAATGATTAATTGATTGCGAATAACACGAGTACCAAAAACGCTTAGGGATAATCTTTCTGCATTATCCGATATTTCTTTATTTTCAACCTCTCCCTTAAGTATTCCATCTCTTCCTGAAAAGGATACATCTACAGAGATATTATTCTGTCGTAGAATAGATTGTACATTGGAGGTTAGTTTCGCTTCTACTTTTGGTTGAATAAGATATACAGAAAGTATAATTAGGGATAATGAAATGGGCCCCATTAGCATGGTAAATAGTAATGTTATATTTTTTTGGGTTGCTTTTATCACTACATGTCTCCCTTTAAATAAGTACTTGGATTGTAGCTACTCAGCTCGCACTTTATTTTGCCCGATTTCTACGTTAAAAGTGCTCATTTATACCTATAAGCTTCGCTATTTTGCCTTGAAGTTGAACAAAATAGAGCTCAATCTGAGCAGTTATTATGCTGAGTAGTTACTTTGAATTTATTATGAAGTGATGTATGGGATATGATTGTTATATATTTATACAACACGAATTACTATTCGATTATGGTATTTTATTTTTTATTTAGATATTTTCTTCAGATTATTGATGTATTTTTAGCTCTAGGAGGTCATTAAGTGTGATATTTTTCCTCTGCCCGATGCGTTTATTTAGGTGGGTTTGTCAGACGCTTACCATAAACTCCGCTCTTTTGCCTTGAACTCGAACAGAATAGAGCACAAGCTAAGCAATTACTGATTATGCTGAGTAGTTACACTTTTTCTTTATGATTTTTTAAGCTACAAGCTTTTCTAAGAGATTACGTGCCTCTAAACATTGCTTTTGGCTTCCCTCTTCAGATACCTCTTCTAATATCTCAATTGCTTCATCTGACATATCCATGTCCATATATGCTCTAGCTATATCTAGTTTAATTGATGCTTCTACTGGTTCTTCTTCGCTTACTGATGCAACAATATCGGGAACACTTTGTATGGCAGTTGCCGAGGGTTGTCTATTATGAGTATTAACAATAGGCTGTGTGGAAAGATCCGTCTGTGCTTTTTCTGTTATAAGTACTGCTTCTTTAGATTGAGAAATAGATCGTTGGAATAAATAAGCTAAAATTGAAAGTAAGAAAAAGGCTGGTAAAAGTAGCCATCTCCAATTAAATGGGCTAGAACTACTATTCTGTTCACTGGCAGTGGTATTTGTAGCTGATATTGCAGTGGGTGTTTGTCTGATTGTTTTAAGTTTTGCTTCCATTTCTGCTATTTGTTGATCAAGCAGAGCATTTTCTTTATTAGAATTTAGAATTTTTATTTCTAATTGTTCTATTTTTTGTTTTGAGTTAGCAATATCGAGATTTAGAGCTTCTACTTCTTGAGATTTTTTATCTAACTCAGCTTGTAAAAAAGCAAGCTTTTTTTGTAACTGGCTATTATCCTTTCTTAATTGAGCGATAATAGCACTTTTATCTTTATCATCTAGGGATAATGTTTTTGTCATTTTTTCTAGAGAGAGCTCTAGTGATGATATTTTTTTCTTTAGGTTGTTTAATTCCTTTGTTTTATTTTCCTTTTCTCGTTCTAACTGATTGATTTTTTGTTTTTGTAAATTGATAATGCTTTGTAAATCTTTATCAGAACTTGTGGTTGTTGTTGAAAGACCACGCTGAGATAGTATATTTTCTAATTGTGATACCTTTATTTTTAAAGACTCTAATTCAATATCTTTAATAGCATTGCTAGTATTATTTTTAGTTCTATTATGGGTAGCATTATTTGTAGTTGTTGTTTTGCTTACAGTAGTTGATGCTGGGGGGACATTTGGTTTTCTTTGGGTAGGTACTTCAATATCATCTACTTTAATTTTTTTGTTATCTTGAGAAGAGATAACAATATTTGTACCATCATCTTTATTCGCTTTGTCCGAGCTTAGGTTTTCGAGAGGTTTTATTTTAAAATTACCTGTCTCACCTCTTTTAAAATAGCTGTAGTGTTCTTTGATTATATTCGTTGCTTCTGCCTGATCTATAGTAGATATTAGACTTTCACTAGGTAGCCTTAGAGTAGAACCTTTGAGTAGAAAGTGAATGTTTCTGCCAATAAAGGCATCAGGATTAGCGCGTAAAATGCCAATCATAATTTGTTGTTGTGATAGATTCGATCCAGAGTAATGTTGAGCTACTATTTTTCCTAGGGTATCGCTTCCTTTTACGGGGCCATAGATGTTTTTAACTGAGTTTGTAACAGAGTTTTCCGCATAGGTTGAGGGCGCGACTATACCACCTAGAAGTAAGATCGATACTAAAAGGCAGGTTGGAGTAATACGTTTTTTGGACGTAAACATTATTTTACGTATTGTGTTGCGCATGTATGAGATCTTCTACTAACAGCACTGCTAAATCCTTTTTATTTTAGAGTGCATCTATATCGTAAAGCTTGGCACTTTTTCAATATAATAATTTTCTAGCTATATAAATCCATTTAAAGCTAACTAACATCCTCAAATCATTCTAATTCACTAGTCTTTAAGTTAAATATTAAAGTACTAGTTATTAAGTTGTGGTATTGAGACCTATTATTTATGTTTACAGTATTTTGGCTGTACTTTCAGCTGCTCTTTTTACATCCAAGAATATTAACCCTAGCCTTGCATTAGGTTTTGCTAAGACAGTTAGTACAGCTTCATGTCCAGCATGAGTCATTAAAATATAGCCATTGTCACCTTTAATAAGGACTTGTTCTAAGGCGCCACGACCTAATTCTTCAGCTGTCCTATCGCCTAGCGATAGCATTGCTGCGCTCATTGCACCTACGCGATCTTCATCCATTCCTGCAGGTAGCACTGCAGCCATCATTAAACCATCTGTAGAGAGCACTGCTGAGGCTTCTATATCAGCTGTGGAACCGTTTAGATCACTTAAAATTGAGTTAAGCATTTCAGAACGCATAACTTTAGTCCTCCGTTATTTATTACTAAGTGTAATACTAGTTGTGATGTACTAGTACAGTAAACAGTAGTTACGATGAATAATCTAATGGTTTAAATCCTTGAAAAGGATGTTGTCATTCCTTTTAAGCAGGTATTATCGCCATCGTTTTATCATTGCCGTTCTCTGTACTCGTATGGTTTATATCATGTCGTAGCGAGTCGATAATGCCCATATAATTTCTTTGTAGCTACTTTGGTTAAACTGGGGCATACCAGCAATAATCAAAGTAAAATAGTCATCACCAATATGGATTGGCCAGAAGCCTATTTGACTATTCCCTGATGAGTCAATTAATCCCCATGCTTGTTGTCTGTATCCCAAGTTACCTTGCAGTAATGATTGATGATGATGATATACATTACTTAAGTTTGCACTTATTGCTGCAAGTTCTTCTGCAGCTTCGTGAGGAAATCCTACAGTGCTAAGATATAAGCCTTGAGATCCTGCTAGTACGACCTTTCCTTCATCTGATAATACTTTTAGTTTTTCTTGTAGTAAAACATCCAAAGATTCTTGGGGGGCATCTTCAGGCTCTTCCGTTCCATATATAAATCCTGCTTCTTGTAACCAGTGTACAAATTCTAAAGCGTTCTTCTTTTTTAAACCGCTATATGCACATGCTACTTTAACATTAAATAAGGGGGTTTCTAGTTGGCGCAAGAGGCTGTGTAAAAAGTTCCTACCTGGCTCGTCTTTATTTTCTTGAGTTGCATAATAGCAACCTGCAGGTGTAATACCTAAATAGAGATCTTGCTGGGGAACATAGTTACTCATTATTAAGACACTCCTGGGTCTAAGGACAATAGAAGCCCTTGTATTAATACTGAAACATCCTTTCTTGAACGTGCATCAATTTCAAAAACGGGAGCAGAATATCCTAATTCATCTAGCCATTTTCTATAGTCATCTATATTTGGTGTACGTTGTAGATCCATTCTTGTGATGCCTACAACCATTTGTTGCTCGTCTATAAACTCTTTAAAGGCACCTGTATAAAACTTTAAATCTTGATAAGGATCCTGACGTGTATTATCCATTAATAGAATTAATCCGATACCACCTTTTGTCAGAATATTCCACATAAAGTCAAAGCGTTCTTGCCCTGGTGTGCCGTATAAGTGCACACGTTCATTTTCACTGACATTAATAACGCCATAGTCCATTGCAACTGTTGTGTCGCTTTTGCGCTTTTTTGTCATATCTGAAGCGCTTTGATCTGTTGTGACAGGAGCAATATCGCTAATTGATACTATAGCTGTTGTTTTTCCTGATCCAACGGGACCTGTGAATATGATTTTTCTGTTAACAACACTCACTAGGAAGCTCCCCCACCTTTTAATAAACGCTTAAATAAGCGTGAAATTAATCCACCGCCATTGTTTTTTGGTTTTGCCTTCATTTGTTGTTTCACCTTCTTTGGATCACGTTCAATTAAATCCAGTGCATCAGCACCGTTGTAAAAGGCAAAAACATATCGCTGTGGAATCCCCAATTTTGTCGACATTTCAAGTAGTGTATCTGGAGAGTGATGCCATAAGGCTGCTATTCTCATACTATAAGGAAAAGCTTCTATGCGTGCAAAGCTAGGCCAGTATTTTAAAGCTGTTTTTTTATCAAGATCTAATGTAGTGGGTAAACGTCCCTGAGAAGTTAATAAGCTATTTGTCCAAATAAATGACTCTAAATTATGAATATGTTCGGGTGATTCACTCATTTTTAGTTCTAACTTCCCAGCTTCGATACTACTTAAAATATGAAGGCTCATTTCTCCTGATGTTACTTCTGTTCGAGAAAATTTGATAAACTCATCGTCATTGACTGAAAATTCAGTAAAAATTAAATGTTCATTCGGTAAAATGAATACAGAGTGCGGTGTTGATTTTACCTCAACAGTTTGTTGTGATTGTTTTGCTAATCTAGCTCCTCCTATCAGCTTGCTGATGAAGTAGTTTTCTTGAGTGAAGCGAGGTATTTCCGATGTGCTCGTATCATCACGATCTCCACATAACTCCACCCAACGTTTCTCACGTTGTATTTTAGCTGCTTCTATTTCTTCTTGTGTTTTTGGTTTTTTTTCAGTATTTTTTTTCTGTTCAATATGTTGAGTTTTTTTCTCGTGTTTTATTGCTTCAGTTGTCACATGCTGAGGATTTTCTTTCGCGCTAATGTGACTTTCTTGTTTTGTAGAGCTTACTAACGGAGGGAGTAGCTTGTTGTTTTTAAATGGGGTTTTATTAAAAGAAGAAGCTATTCTCTTTCTATTCAAATTTGAAGGTATTGCTTGAGGTTTTTCAGGCATTAACTCTTCAGCATCATCATTAACTTCTTGTGTTTTCTTAAGTTGAGGTGATTTTTTTTGTAACTCCTTTATTGATATTGCAGCTGCTATTAAATTTTTAGATGATAATGGTTTGGAAACCCATACTGATCTATCTTCCTTAGGATCATTAGTAGATAGAATAATACGTGGTATTCCAGAGTTGGAATATAACTCATCCCAGTGTGCTTGAGCACCAGGAAAATCATAGTCAATAATATATGCTTCAACTTCAGCTGAGCTATTTGCTATATTGAATACTTTTTTTCCAATTCCAGAAATAAAGAATTTTAATATAGCCTCATTTTGTTTACTAATATCCATTAATTCTACAATTAATGGCTTTTCAGAGGATTTTTGCAACATTAAAAACAACCCATATTATTATTTTTCACCCCATGAATTAGAGCTTTTTTGGCATGCAAGCCAATCGTCAGATAGAGTAACACCTTGACTCAATAGCTTTTCGGATAATTTATCAAATCGATCTTTGTTTTTACTGTATTGATAAATAGTTAATAATTCTTCTTCAATCTCTTTAGAGTCTGGAGATTTTAATATCTCATCTTCTAATAGTTGTTGTGCTACATCAAGCTGACCATAGTCTAAACAGGCTCTCGCTTCTTCAAGAACGCCTATATAACCTGTATTGCTATCAGCAGTATCTTCTTGAAGTAACAGGGATTTACCGACACATTGACCTGAGCTTAATACTGAACCAGGCTGCCAACACTGTTGTGTTTTATCATCTTTAGCATTTTGTTTTATCCATTGACTAAAAAAGGAAAATTCTTCATTAGTGAGATATTGCTCAGATAGGTCTAATAGACGTTTTCTTAATGGATATCCTGCATTATCAAGGGCTAAAAATAAATCTTGTAACGATCCAGGTAACAAATTAGCAACGCGGCTACTATTATGTCCTAGTAACACTCTTTGCGTGTGTGCACGTAAGTCCTGAGGATAACGTGCAATATGATGAGACAAAGTACGCCAAGCCGAAAGAGGATCGTACTCTTCACTTACTTTCAAACGTCTTTCGCCCGCGAGGCCAAAGGAGTAGCCCATTTCTAATGAGCTAGGGAGTATGGATGATTTGGTGGGCATTTTACCTAACTTTAACCTTGTGGAGTTGGTTCACGTCAACTATCATTAAATTTCAGCCTAAATGTCATGCTTGTGATTGCTTATCAAAGAACATTTGCTTGATAACTATACCCTATCTTCGGATTACCTGTCCAAAATTGATGTATAAGTGGTACATTTGCTATTTTGTTCTATCACTGAAAAGATATAGCTAACAAATGAGTGAAAATCAACTTTAATCGTTATTATAAAGGGAATTTATGTTTTTTTTAGTTTTGCAAATGGCTTTTTTACTCGTTATAGCACTGCTTATCGGTGTTATATTAGGGTGGTGGCTTAATAAATTAAAGACTAGGCAGTTAATTGCAGATGCTAACCCTACGATTGATGCAACGCAAGGGCAGCAGTTCGCGTTAAAAAATCAACTAAATAAATGTTTTGAAGATAATGCAGTATTACGACGAGAGTTAAAAGCCGCAAGAGAAAATGCGGAAAAAGCAAAAATATCAACAACAAATAACCAGTATGATGAAAATTTACAAGAAAAGTTTAATGTGCTTCTTGATGATTTACAACTGAGAGATGATACCATTTCTGCGCTAACTAAAGAGTTACAACAATATAAAGGATAAGTAAAAACTTATTATCACAATTTAACTCAAATACATAAGGAATATTATGCAAACGACTAACACTCAAGAGCTTCAAGATAACAATATTCCTCCTTCTGTGCTTAGGGCTGATGTAAAACTGACGGGCGATTTATTTTTTTCAGGTACACTGCATATCTTTGGAAATATAACCGGAAATATTGTCTCCACAGATAAATCGAATAGTTGTTTAGTGCTTGAAGAGAATGCTTCTGTCGATGGTGAAATTAGAGCGAGTAATATATTAATCCGATCTAAAGTATTTGGCAATATTTTCGCTTTTAATCATTTGAGCCTAAGTTCAGAATCAGTCGTTCAGGGTGATGTTTACTATAAGGAGCTGGAAATGAGTGAAGGTGCTACGATTAATGGCATGTTATCGATAATGGATAAAGTAGATTCATAAAATGAGTGAAAAGTTTACTCGTACGATACGCAGTTTTGTTCTTCGTCAAGGTCGGCTTACTAAAGGTCAAAAGTATGCGCTAGAATATCTTTGGCCAATTTATGGTATTGATAAATCAGAGGATTTAATTAATTTTAATCAGCTATTTAATCGTGATGCGCCCATTACTCTGGAAATAGGCTTTGGTAATGGTGACTCTCTTGCGGATATGGCGAAAGCTGCACCAGAGCGTGACTTTATTGGTATTGAAGTACATCGACCTGGTGTGGGGCGGTTGCTTCATCTTATTAGAAAGTATGAGTTAAGTAATCTTCGCGTAATTAATGATGATGCAGTAGAGGTGCTAAAACATCGTATTCCTCAGCATTCTCTTGACAGGGTGCAACTATTTTTTCCTGATCCTTGGCATAAGAAAAAACATAATAAGCGTAGGATTGTACAAACTGATTTTGTAAAACTTATTCACTCTTTATTGGTAAAAGGTGGTATTTTTCATTTGGCAACTGACTGGGAGTCTTATGCAGAACATATGGCTGATGTGATGGAATCAAGTGAGGGGTTTGAAAGTCTAGCAGACTCTCCCTTTTCAGAGAAACCTGATTATAGACCTTTAACAAAATTTGAAAATAGAGGCTTAAAACTTGGTCATGGTGTGTGGGATTTGCTTTATAAGTCGATCTAAGGAATGAGAACAAAATTATTTTGAGCGATCAGTAAATCGAAGTTTCAATTGTCCATCTTGACGAATATTTCCCTTTAATATCGTATCTTTCACAGGATCGTCTTCGCTTATCACGCGGTATGGTGTACCTATTTTAATATCTACACTAGCATTTCCAGAAAATTTATTGTCAATCAGTTTATTTTTATCATCTTCGACGGTAATACCGTAGACAACATCTCTAAAGGTATTGTTTAACACTTGATTATATTTTGCGTAATCGTGGTAATACTTTTCAATGCCGAATAGCCCTCTCGATTTATACATAAGCGGGTCACCACATTTAAAGCGCGATAGTTGTTTACTTTGTCTTGATGCAAGCCATACACCATAACGCTCATTGATAAAGGTATTCGCTTCTATTTGATTGTAATTACTGTGCTGGAAGCGTGGTAGCTGTCTAATATTTTTATGTTTTTCAAAACAGTTTTTATATAAAAATATCGCTCCTTTGCCATTATTTTTGAAAGTATTCGCAATAATTTTATTGTAGGCCGAAGAGTCTACCGCAATTGCTTCTCTTTCTCCTGTTGGATACTTTGGCATTCTCATGCGATGCTTTCGTTTATAGTTTGTATAGCCATTTTTATAGAAATATGAGTTTAATATTTCATTATTACGAGTTCCAGACTCAAGATAAATAGCAGAATTACCCGAATACTTTATCTCTCCATTATCAAACTTAACATTGTTTACATAACGTTGCATATAAATACCATGTTTATGACTGTTATGAATTTTAGTTTTTGAGATAGTAATATTTTGTGGTGCATTTTGGCGTAGTTGCTTTTCTATTGCGACCACATTAGTCTTTTTTCTGAGTAGTCGATGTTTGTCTTTTGGTATTTTATATTTGATGACAATGCCATCAATATAGTTTTTTATATGACAGTTCTTAATATTGACCCCCGAGGTATGCACTAATAAAGCCCAGTTTCTAGGTTCTGATGCTTTGCTGTAAGCAATAAATATCGAGTTTGGTTTATTTTGTGTTAAACCATTTAAGATCGCGCCTTGACAGTCAAATGTGATATTGTCTTTATCAAGCAAGAAGCTTACTCGTTGATAGGAGCAGCCTTTGGGTATGGTGATATTTTTTTTAATTTTTATCGTCTCACCTGGTTGCCAATTTGGACAACTGGTTTTATGAGATGAGGGGATAGAAGTATCAATCGGTTTATTTTTTGTTGTGACAGAGCTACAGCCGCTTACAAGAAAAATAAATCCAATAAGAACAGATTTTATTTTTATCGTCATCATTTGCCAATACAGAAATTACTGAATATTTCCCCTAACAAATCATCGGGTGTATATTTCCCTGTTATCTGTCCTAGTGAGTCTTGTGCTAAGCGTAGCTCTTCTGCCATTAATTCGCCTGCATTACATTCTTTGAGTTGATATTCTGCATTATCGACAGCTAATTGAGTGGCTTCTAAAGCTTGTAAATGGCGGCGGCGGGCTATAAAACTATCTTCCTTCTCACTTTGATAGCCCATATAGTGTTTTAGATGTTCTTTTAATAGCTCTATGCCTATATGTTGTTTTGCCGATATATATATTTTCCCCTTTCTTTTTCCTGATTTTTTACCACTTAAATCAATTTTATTATGTACTTGAAAAATGGGAAGATGTGAAGGTAATTGCTTTAAAATTGCCTGATTAGCTTCTGTGTTTTTATCATTATCGTCAATTAATAATAAAATTAAATCTGCTTTTTCAACTTCTTTCCACGCTCTTTCGATACCTATTTTTTCAACAGGATCATTACTATCTCGTAGCCCAGCAGTATCGATAATATGCAGGGGCATACCATCAAGGTTAATGGTTTCACGTAGTACATCTCGGGTTGTTCCAGCAACTTCTGTTACGATGGCACTTTCATTTCCTGATAAGGCATTGAGTAAGCTTGATTTTCCTGCATTTGGCTGTCCAACAATAACGAGCTGCATGCCCTCACGCAGTAAACTACCTTGTTTGGCTTTATTAAAAATGTCTTGTAATTGTTGTTTGATGTTATCAAGACGACCTGTCACAGCATCACCTGCTAAAAAATCTATTTCTTCATCAGGAAAATCTAGTGCTGCTTCCACATATACTCGGAGTTCTATTAGATGATTGAGTAATTCGTCAATAGCAGAGGAGAAGTGTCCTTGTAATGAGCGTAGCGCGGATCTGGCAGCTTGTTCTGAGCTACTGTCGATTAAATCAGAGATTGCCTCTGCCTGCGCTAAATCGAGTTTATCATTTAAAAAGGCACGTTCGGAAAACTCTCCAGGTCTGGCGAGTCTTGCACCTAAAGCAAGGCAACGTTTGAGCACCATATCGAGAACAACAGGGCCGCCATGACCTTGAAACTCAATAACATGCTCTCCTGTAAAGGAGTGAGGGGAAGGAAAATAAATAGCAATGCCACTATCTAAAATATCGCCATGTTCAGATTTGAACTCGGTATAAACTGCCTTACGAGGAGAGGGGACACTGCCTAATATTTTTGTTGCAATAAAAGCGGATAAGTCACCTGATACACGGATGATACCAACGCCTCCTCTACCTGAAGGAGTTGCAACTGCTACGATGGTGTCGTGAGATGTCATTGATTATTTTACCGCATACAAAGAAAAGTCCCCCTGTATGTTTTTATATAGAGAGGGACTTTTAAGAATAGATTAATCGTTATCAACAATCTGTTTGGTAATATACCATTGCTGAATAATAGACAGTATATTATTAACAACCCAGTAAAGTACTAATCCTGCGGGGAAGAATAAGAACATAATCGTGAAGACTACAGGTAAAAATGCAAAGATTTTTTGCTGCATAGGATCTGCTTGTGGCGGATTTAGTTTTTGCTGAACATACATACTGATACCAAAAATAATCGGTAGCACATAGTAAGGGTCAAGCACGGATAAATCTTGATACCAAGCGAGCCACGGGGCTTGGCGTAGTTCTACGCTCTCGAGTAGCACCCAATATAAGCCCATAAAAACAGGCATTTGAATCAGCATAGGTAAACAACCACCCAAAGGATTTATTTTTTCTTTACGATAAAAATCCATGGTTGCTTTTTGTTTACCTTGAGGGTCACCCTTAAAGCGCTCATTTATCTCTTTAATTTTAGGTGCTAATTTCTTCATACGCGCCATTGAGCGATAGCTAATGGCAGAAGGGTAGAAAAAGACAAGTTTGATAAGTAAGGTAACGAAAATAATTGTCCAACCCCAATTGCCAACAACATTATGGATTGCTTGCATTACCCAAAAAAGAGGTTTAGAGACAAAACTAAACACACCATAGTCAACCGTTAAATCTAAACCTTTTGATATTTTTTCTAGATCAGCCTGAATTTTAGGACCAACATAAAACTGGCTATTTAAATTGCCTTGTGTGCCTGTCGCTACCTGTACTTCGGGTGACTTTACTCCCATGATATAGCGATTATTCTCTTTAATGTAATTAGTATAATAGGTATTTTCTTGATCTTTAGGGGGAATCCATGCACTAACAAAGTAATGCTCTAGCATCGCTGCCCAGCCACCCTTAACAACATTGCTTAGTGTTTCGCTTTCCATATCTGAAAAGCTGATTTTCTCATATTTATTATTATAGTAAGCCGCACCAGTATAGGCTTGTATACCCATCATACCGTTTGATTTATTTTTTGGGCTATGTGTTAACTGCTGATAGCTACTACCTTTCCAAAGAGCACCCGACTGATTATCGATGGTTTGTTCTACTCTTATAAGAAAGCTGCCTTTCTGAAAAATATATCGCTTAGTAACGGTAATACCTTTGCCATTCGTCCAAGTAAGTGGAACAACTAACTCATTACTTCCATCAAGTAGTTGGTATGTATCTTGGGGGGCACTGTACTGAGCATAGTGATTAGGTGCAAGCTCTGGGGTCTCGCCAATTAAACCCGACTGAGCAGCGTAAGACTTTTTAGGATCTAAAACACGAACAGGACGATCTTTTTCTTCTAAGCTAACAGGGTAGGTCGGTAAATCAGCTTGGATAATAGAGCCACCTGTTGTACTGATAATAAGGTCAAGCACATCGGTCTTTACATGAATGCCATGATCAGTAGTATTGTTAGTACTGGTATTATTAGGAACAGATTTAGAACTACCTGATGCTGTTGCAACCCCCGTGGGAATATCTACTTGAGAAGTATTCGCATTAGGAGATGATTGTGTGATAGTCGCGGTATTGGTCTGTGTTTGTACCGTTGGTTTGGGTGCATGGTCTTGTAGCCATGTTGTCCATATCAAATACGATAAAAATAGCAGAGTAAAATACAATAAGGGGCGTTGTTGATCCATGATCTATCCTTGATAAAAGCTAACTACTCGGTTTGCACTTTATTTTGCCCAATCTCTGCATTAAAAGTACCCATTTATATACTGATAAACTCTGTTCTTGTCTTGAAGTCGAGCAAAATAGAGAGCATCTAAGCAGTTACTGATTATGCTGAGTCGTTACGATAAAAGTACCTATATCCAGCAAAGCCTTCTAATAATTACTTTATTAATAGTACTGCTCAAGAGCTGAGCTTTTTCTGCATATAACGCCACTGTTGTTCCAATTGTTCGAGTATTTGTGCATTACTTAATTGAATAGCTGACGGGCGACACATGGCGATAATATCAATAGGAGGTAATAAGTGCTGTCTTTTTCTAAAACTCTCACGCAATAGCCGTTTTATTCGGTTACGATCAACGGCGTGCTTAACATTTTTCTTTGCTATTGCTAAGCCTAAACGTGGGTGCGATAGCTCATTCTTCCTAACTAATAAGGTAAATGACTTATTACCAAAACGACGCGCATCAGAAAATACATGGCTGTATTGACTGGCAGTCAGCATACGAAGACTTCGAGGGAAAGTTTGCCCTGGCATCGTGTTTATATTAAGTTTTAATGAGGGACGAGTGCTTGAGTACCTTTTTTAAGTAAACTTTATGGACAAAGACGAGCACGACCTTTAGCACGGCGTGCCTTGATAACCTTACGTCCACCAACAGTACTCATACGAGCGCGGAAACCGTGTGTACGAGCACGCTTGATGTTACTTGGTTGAAATGTTCTTTTCATGACTAGATACCTAATAAAATACTTAAACGTTTAAACTTTAATAATGTCGATTATATGCCACGCAAATCATTCGCTGCATTTAATCATTACATCATGTAGAGAAAAAAGGCGTGAAAATAAGCTATGGATAGGCGATTGTCAACTGTTTTACATCGGGCGTTGAAATTGTCATCTTTATAGGTCGTCATTTATGTGTAGATATTGTTTGTGACGAGATTATTAGATCTCTTAAATATAGTTACTTGAATCCGTGACTTCACTGTGTCAGAGCAAAGTCACAGATTCAGGTAGTTATAAATTAAGATGTTGCTGAATTTAAATATAGATAGTTTATTGTAGAATGATGTTGTCCGTTGTAAAAAATATTAAATATTACTAGAACTTGTAATAAAAAGCATATTATATCAATTATTTACATTTATTTGCTTTGTTTGTAAAGGGATAAAATTTAAGATATCTTCTTGTGGATAAGTATTAATTAAGGGTATTATATCGAGTAATTATCCCTTGATACTGATAGATGTTTTCTTCAGTCTAACCCATTATAAAACTGCCTGAAATATTTAATATGTTTAGCGTGATATTGCTACATTATTGAATATCATATATCAATCATACTTTACAAAGGACAAGCAATAATGCTTTGGCAACAATGCTTAAAATACCTAGAACAAGAGCTTCCAGATCAAGAAATTAATACATGGTTACGCACACTTCATGGTACGCATCACGATGATGCCCTTTTGTTATTGGCACCGAATGAATTTGTTTTACAACATGTTCGTGATCATCACTTGCCTCGAATTACGGACTGTGCACGTCAAATTGCAAACAATAATACGATACAGGTATTTTTGCAAATAGGCTCATCGACTCCTAACAATGTGACTCCTCCTACCGAGGCAGCAGTTCAAAATACCCCAGAATTACAACCAGTTGTTGTGACCAATGATATTCAACAGCCGTTACAGTCAGGGCAGCAACCTCCATCAGTGATTGATGTAAAACATTTATTTACCAACAATCTAAGCCAGATGATGACCTTTAATAACTTTGTTGAAGGTAAGTCAAACCAATTAGCACGTGCATCCGCGTTACAAGTGAGTGAAAACCCTGGGCAGTCTTATAATCCTCTGTTTATTTATGGTAGTTCTGGTTTAGGTAAAACACATTTAATGCATGCAATTGGTAACCATATCCGAGAGCAAAATCCAGGGGCGCATGTTGTTTATCTGACTTCCGAGAATTTTGTTAATGACTTGGTTAGTGCTTTGCGTAACAATCAGATTAATGAATTTAAAACATTTTATCGCACAGCCGATGCCCTGCTAATCGACGATATTCAATTTTTTGCTGGTAAAACTCGTTCGATGGAAGAGTTCTTTCATACCTTTAATACTCTGCTAGAAGGTCAGCGGCAGATTATACTGACCAGTGATAAATACCCCAGAAATGTAGAAGGCATTGATGATCGCTTACGGACTCGTTTAAACTCGGGCTTATCTGTTTCTATTGATCCGCCTGATCTTGAAACAAGAGTTGCGATACTGCGTAAAAAAGCAGATGCCTTTTCTCTTGTATTACCCAATGATGTTGCCTTTTTTATAGCTAAATGTTTTCCTTCTAATGTTCGTGATTTAGAAGGGGCTTTGCAGAAAGTAGTGGCTACTTTACGCTTGAAACAGCAAACCGAAGTAACTCTAGATTTTGTTCATGATGCGCTAAGAGATCAACTCGCTAGCCAAGCTAAAATGGTGACGATCGAGAATATTAAAAAGACGGTCGCTCAGCATTATAATATTAGAGTTTCCGATCTTAATTCACCGAGAAGAACACGCTCAATCGCACGACCAAGACAAGTAGCAATGGCCTTGTCGAAAGACTTAACGAATCATAGCTATCCTGAGATCGGTGAAAATTTTGGTGGTCGTGATCATACAACCGTCATGCATGCTTGTAAAAAGGTGGTAGAGTTACGAAAAACTGATCCTCAAATTGAAGAGGGTTATAGTATTTTGCAACGAATACTGACAAGTTGAGAAGCTTCTGAAATAGATGCTATGACGTAGAATTTTTATTTCAGATTGGATGAGCTCATGAGGCGCATAGTTGCTCTATGCAACGAATGAACCTCATCCGAGCTGAGATAAAAAAGCAAGTGAGAGGTCGGGAAGTTGTTTCGTGCTCATTCCATAGTATCTTCCTTACCATAAAATACAGTATAAGACATTTATTATGAAACTAACCATATCAAGAGATACTCTTTTAGAACAAGTTAATCATGTTATCGGTGCTATAGAGAAAAAACATACGAAAAAAATTCTCGAAAACATATATATATCGGTAAAGGATAATAAGCTCTCTTTTGTAGGAACAGATCTTGAGATTGAACTATCAAGTGATGTAGAAATTAAAGCGGATGAAGAAGGGGCGACCACTACATCGGCTAAAAAAATGTTGGATATATGTAAAGCATTACCAAGTGATTGTTTTATATTAATGGAAACGGATGAAAACCGATTGTATCTTAAAGGTGTTCGTAGCCGATTTGAACTAACCACACTACCTTCAGAAGATTACCCTTTATTAGATGATATAGATTTTAATAATGAAATCACAATACCTGAAAAAAGCTTGAAAGAATTGTTTGATAACACGGCTTTCTCAATGGCTAACCAAGATGTTCGTTATTACTTAAATGGACTCTATTTAGAAATCAGTGGAAATATAATAAAAACAGTTACAACAGATGGGCATCGTTTAGCTGTAAGTAAATATGAGAGTGATACTGCAATGAGTGGTTCAGGTAGCAGTCTTATTATTCCGCGAAAAGGTGTTTTAGAGTTATCACGTTTGTTAGATGGTACAAGTGAATTACCTCTAACGCTTTATTTAAGTGATAATCATATCAGAATCCAGAAAAATAATATTCGTTTTACCTCTAAGCTTATTGATGGAAAGTATCCTGATTATCAAGCTGCGATTCCCGTATCGAGCACGTACCATATTGAATTAGATCGACTAGTTTTTAGAGATACGTTAGCGCGTGTTGCTATATTATCAAATGAAAAATTCAGAGGTATACGCTTACGTTTCTTTGAGGGAGTGATGACCTTGCATTCAACGAATCCAGAGAAAGAAATGGCAGAAGAAGAGATAGATGTAAATTATGCAGGAGAAATGTTAGAGATAGGATTTAATGTCAGCTACTTACTAGATGCGGTAAATCATCTTAACTCAAATACTATTGTCTTACATATCAGCAATCCTGATAGTAGTGCTTTGTTGTCCGCAATGGATGACGAGTCAACAAAATATGTTGTTATGCCAATTAGATTGTAATTACACTTAAATTTAAGGATGAAGCTAGCCAGTGTTTCAATTGAGAATTGTCGAAAAATAGAGACGGCTAACTTAGATTTATCTCCATCCATTAATTTAATTATAGGTAAAAATGGCTCGGGAAAAACGAGTATCGTGGAAGCCTTGTCTATTTTATCGAGCGGTCGCTCTTTCCAAACTCGCAG